>CAZSGO010000155.1:0-4829 GCA_964606395.1 uncultured bacterium | reverse complement strand
CCCGGCACGGAAACCTGCTATCGCAATGTGCAGTTCTGGGTGGGACCCTTTGATGATGACATGGACTACAGCATCCAACTCATAGAAGCCGGTACCGCTGCCTTTAAAGATACCCTGATCGCGACCTTCACCTATTCCTCAAATGTGGATACCACTGTCCATGGCAGCCACTACGGCTACTGGATCTCTGAGGTGCCTCCGGGAATTCCTGTTGGACCTACACCTTATTATTCTTCCTCTGATCTGCCGGACTCTTTGACAAAGTACCAAGAATATGCCGCGGACAGCCTGTATTTTGAAGAGGGAGAGACCATGCTTCGCGTCGTTTCGATCGTCAATGCGACCTGTGACATGACTTTCAATCCCTATGCCGAGATGGAGAACGACTCATTAATAATGTATGCCAACAGCGGTGATATCCCCATGAATGCCTGCGAAACACAATATTACTTTTTCTATGATCTCAGCAATTATATCGGGCAGGTTTTCCACTACAGCTTCGATTATCATAACTACGCTATGTTTGACGGATTTTATAAGCCATAAAACAAGCACCGGGTGGCTTTGAAAGTGACCGGTGGATGCTATAATTCAGGGGCGTCTTATTTTATTTAACGCAAGCCCCCTCAACTTTACATACCGTTTTAAATAAGAATGAAAATGCCAGAATACCTGTCACAATATTCGCAATAAAACCCGCCCAGAAGATACCCTGTAATTCAAACAAATAGGACCCCAGCCATGCCAGCGGCACATAGAGAACCAGCATGCGCAACATGGAAAAGAAGGCGGAGGGATAGGGTTTGTTCAGTCCGTTGAATGAAGCCGTGCTGAGCATGACCAGTCCCTGCAGTCCGTAGGAACTCCCCACGATCAGAAAGTACGAGCCCGCAATGGCAACCACGTTGGCATTGTCCGAGAAGATCCCGGCGATGGACTTGCCCAGGAAGAACAGCACGATAAAGATCAATACACCCCAACTCAGAGAGAAGACCAAGACGTATTTCAACGCTGCTTTGATGCGGTCGAATTTATTGCGACTGAGATTCTGTCCGATAAAGATGATCAGAACGGAACCCATAGCGGCGATGACCATCAGGGCGAACATTTCCACACGGGAAGCAACGCCGAAAGCGGCCACTGCCTCTTTGCCGTAGGTGGATAGCAGGCGCGTAATAAATCCGGTTGCCAGGGGCGTGATCAGCATGGCCAGCGCAGCGGGTCCAGCCACATAGATCACCTGTTTCCAGGTGGACAGGATATCTTTGATCTTGCCCAGTTTGAAGGTCAGCAATTTATCCCGTTTGATCAGCACGACCAGGATCACCACAAAACCGATACTGCGTGCGAATACCGTCGCCAGCGCAGCGCCTTGTATACCCATATTTGGAAATATGCCGATACCGAAGATCAGCAAAGGATCCAGGACCATATTAACCACCGCGGAGGTCAGCATCAGCATGCCCGGCGTAAAGGTATCCCCTGTTGCCCGGGTAATATTGTTGCCGATCATGGGAAAAACCACAAAAGGCACGCCGAGGTACCAGATGCGCATGTAAGCGACAACGTGGTCGAGGATCTCACCTTCCGCGCCCAGCGCCCTGAATAAAGGCCGAATCGTCAGCATACCGATGACCACAAAGATCAACACAATGGCAACGCCCAGGAACAGCGCCCGGCTGGCCATCATTTTGACATCTTCGTGTTCGGCCACGCGAATATTGCGTGAGATCAGGGATGAGGTGCCGATGCCCACACCCTGAGATAAACTGTTAATGAACATGATCACCGGAAAAGTGAAGGAAATAGCGGTCAGTTCGTTCAGGCCCAACCTGCCCAGGAAGTAAGTATCTACCAGATTGAAAATGACCATTCCCACCATACCGAACAGCATGGGCCAAAGCAAGGTAGCCAGTTGTTTTAAAATAGGACCGCGGGTCAGGTCTTTATGTCGTTTCGTCATGTTCTCTCATTTCTTTTAGCGTATCGCTTGCATTGGATTGCAGTTTGTCCAGTAATGCGATCAAGGTATCACGCTCGTTTGCGTCAAGTCCGGCCGTCAGAACGCCGGTCCAGGACGCGAAGATATCGTGCAGGTCCGCCTCGATGGCGCGGGTCTTGTCCGTGATAACAATGCGCTTTGCGCGGCGGTCCCTCGGATCGGACTCGCGGCTAATATAACCGTTCTCCTCCAGCTTCTGCAGTTGCGAGGTCAGGGAAGACTTATCCAGCCGCACTTTTTCCAGCAGCGCCAGCTGGTCCATGCCGTCGTGACGGCAGATATGATGCAGGGTAAGGCCCTGCGCATGCCCCAGTCCCAGCTCCCCGAAACGATGCTTGAAATAAACATGCGCAGAGCGTGACAGGCGGCCGATCTTGTACCCGATGGATACGGGCTGATGTGTGTGTGTTGTTTTCATGAGGCTAATATACAAATAATAGTTGGAGTTCCAACTATTATATATGAACAATGAGTAGTGAATGGTAAACGGACGTGAATGTTAGGTCAGAACACTAATATTTTTATTTAATTCAGAAAAAATATTATGGGGCGCACCGGGACGACGCCCTCCTTCGTTAAAACTACGGAGAGGCAGGCGTTTAGAAAGTTTGCTTGTTCAACCTAGCCTTGGCGAGCAAGTTCAGGATGACGTTGTTCAGGATGTCATCTCCTCGTGCACTCGTTCACCATTTCACTAATCACGACCGTTTACTGTTTACTGTTTACTGTTCACTGTTCACTGTTTACTGTTCACTGTTTACTGTTTACTGTTTACTGTTCACTGTTTTGGTCAAGCAAAGAAAAGAAAGGGTTAAATAATATTTTCTTCAACTCCGCAGGGGATCTTGAATATCCAACACCCATTAACGATATGCGAAGTATGAAGTGAATATATACTTTGTAAATCACATATCAACGTTCCTTGTTCTGAGGTCACGTTTTGTGACAATAAACATGTTCAAAACAGTCGGCCGGCGGATCAAGATGACTGTAGCTTAGATTCACAGGTTAAGGTTCTCCGCCTTTAGCCCTTTGCTCTTTACCTATTTATCCGTATATTCACAACAGTTCATACTAATCAAAAATAAGGTGTACTATGACTTTCTCTCCCATTCGCATATGGATGATCGCTCTGCTTATTGCTTTGGTCTTTTCCGGCTGCAGCCAGAACACGGCGCAGGATCAGCAGTTCACACTTAAATCCGATTACAGCCTGAACGGCGAGTTCACGATCTCGGTGAAATTACCGTCACATTACTATGAAACGAATAAGGATTATCCCGTTTTCTATATGACCGATGCGGATTGGTTTTTCGGCATTGCAACGGACATGGCCTATGGCATGGAAATGGGCGGCAAGGATTTCATTTTAGTGGGCATCGGCTACGGCGATAAGGTCGCCTGCCGCGAAAAACGCCTGAAGGATCTGGGCAGCGATCTCAATGCGGAGGGCATTCCGGCCTATACCCTGTACCAGTCCTTCCTAAAAGAAGAGCTCTTCCCCGCCATTGAAAAACGCTACCGCGCCCTATCCACCAACCGTACCTATTGCGGCTGGTCCCTGGGTGCACTTTTTGCCAATCACATGCTGTACGAACAGCGCGACCTTTTCGACAACTACATCCTGGGCGGAACCCGTTTTCCTCTGGATTGGGCAGAGCACATGAAAAATTCGGTCAAACAGCCGGCTAACGATCGTCCCATTAACCTCTATGTAGGCTTGCCCGGAAAGGATGCCACGCGTGAGCAATATATGGCAATGATCAAATCACTGAAAGATGAGGACTTTGGTGATATCTTTCTGCACTGGGATATTTATGAAAACCAGGGACATGATTTCGAATCCGCCGCCGATGTAATAACCAAAGGCATGGAATATACCTTCTTCCCCAAGCAACTCACCCCCACTCTCATGTATCGAGTTCAGCGGGACGGACTGGATATAGCGCTGCAGCATTACGAAGCATGGAAAACCCTGCGACCGGAGATCACGGATTTCTCACCTCACAATCTATTGGATTTTGGCAACTATTTAAATGCAGCCGATAAACAAAATTTTATGACATATTTTGGTAAAAAGTATCCACCCAAAACCATTGGCTTTCAGTTGAAAAGTGAAACGATTCCCGCAGGATCCACCGTACATATTACCGGCAATCAACAAAGTCTTGGGTTTTGGAATCCTTCGGCTGTCGCCTTAACACAATTCCCCGATGGTCATTGGGAAAAAAATATCGCTGTATTACAAGGAACCCGCCTGGAATATAAATTCACACTCGGCAGTTGGGAAACCGAAGCCTTAGACTCAGATGGAAGTGTTTTGCCCAATGGTGTGTTGGATGTTGAGAAGGATAGTGTATTGACGATAACGATCCATGCTTGGAAATAAGGAAACCAGTAACTGGTAAAAAAATACGGTCTACAAATTTACACAGATTACTTTTTTGGGGGAAATTTAATCTGCGATAATCGGTCACCTTTATGAGGACTGATGAGTCAGTACTTCCAAATGGTATCTTGAATGTTGAGAAAGATCGTGTTTTGATCATACCAGAACCGGAATAAATAAAGTAAAAAGTTGGGACTATCAGGCTTTAAACATTGACAAAAAAAAACCCTTAATAAATGTTTGCTTTCTCACTTGATCCGCAAGCGTATATAAAATAATTTTTATTTGGGGCCTTAGTTCTTTTTTTGAGAACTTTGACCTCTTAAATTATGGCGGTATTTTTTTTATCAATGAGGATCCTATGAAACTTCTTACACGCTTTGTCTTTGTCTTTTTCCTGCTCACCGGACTTATTTTCGCCGAAACCAAGATCATTGC
>CAZSGO010000154.1:0-4829 GCA_964606395.1 uncultured bacterium | reverse complement strand
ATGCATCTCCCAAAGTTGCAGTTTCTCCGAGAGTCGGTTTTTCTTTCCCCATATCGGAGCAAGGCGTTTTCCATTTTTCTTACGGACAGTTCTTTCAAACCCCGAATTACACATACTTATACTCAAACCCAAGTTTTCAGTTGGGTAGCGGTACCGGTCATCAGGGAACAATCGGCAATGCCGATCTTGAACCAGAGAGAACCATTGTGGGTGAAATTGGACTTCAACAACAACTCAGCAGTAATTTATCGGCTGATCTGACAGTCTATTTAAAAGATGTACGTGCTTTAACGGGAACCCGTGCCGATGTGATCGAGGTCTTTGGCGGTTCAAAATACTATTCCAAGATCGTTAACAGCGATTTTGCCGTGATCAAAGGTGTGACCTTCTCGTTGAATCAACGCGATCCCAGCGGTATTTATGCCGGTGCCGATTACACATTTCAGATCGCAGAGGGAACAGCTTCCGATCCTTACGCATACATGAATGCTGTTTCGGGCGGTTCGGACCCCGAAGTTCAATTGCTGTCGCTTTCATGGGATCAACGTCACACTGTCAATGTTGTCGGTGGTTATAATACACCTTTCTGGGGTTTTAATGCCGTTGCGAGTTATGGAAGCGGACTTCCATATACACCGCGCGCAAGTGAAGATATTACATCTCTTCTTGAAAATTCGGAGACCAAACCTTCAACATTCAACGTGAATGTCCAGGGATTCTATCGCACTCAGATCGGATCGCTGAAACCTGAATTCTTTATCCGGATCACGAATTTGTTTGATACACTGAACGAAACAGGCGTTTATAATGATACGGGCAGAGCCGGATTTACCGGTGAAGAAGCACGTATCGAAGCGTTGAATGTCGCAACACCGGTCAATAGTATAGCCGAATTATTCAACTCCCCCTATAATTACTCTGAGCCACGGCGCATAGAGATCGGCATGAGGATAAATCTATGAAAACATTTAAGAAATTAATACTCAGTATCTTTATCGTATCACTTGCCTTTGCTCAAAGTGGAGCAGAATATCGCCGGTCGGCTGTACATAATGCCAATTTGGTTCGTACCGTCTTTGGTAACTGGGGCGTGGTTGGACAACCAACCGGAAAAGGTCCTCGCGGAGCGTGGCTATTCGACACCAATGGGTATATTGGAGATATCTCTCCCATGGTGGGTGCCGAAGTAACGTATTATGATGCCGATCATGACAGCACCTATACCTTTAATAGTGTTGTGGTCTGTCCGGTAGATCGTCCCTATACACAAGCTGAAGAAGATATATCAACGGGTCAATTATGGACATTTGAACCAGTGGGTGGTTATTTTAATGCCAATCAAACTCAAATTGCAATGAGTACGAACCCGAATTCATGGCCAACGACCTGGCCGGACAAAATGACGGATTCCGACGATCCCGGCTGGAGAAACTCATGGAACGGATATTTTGGTAAGAGTGTGTTCTCCGCCGATCAGGAAAGTTACTATGTCATGGATGACAATAACGACGAAGAATTTAATGTTCGCTCAAATACCGCTTATAGTGGATTTCCGGGTTATGAATTTAAACCGGATTCAACGGATCTGTCCCGCAACGGATTGGGGTTGGAAGTCAAGGTCCGTGGCATGCAATGGCAGCAATTTCTTGCATCCGATGTTATTTTTTGGCTATATGAAGTCACAAATACATCCACAACGGATTATAATAAAGTCTCATTCGGTATGGTTTGTGGAACCTATCTGGGTGTGACAAGCACCGAAGATTACGGCGAATATGACGATGACTGGTCATTTTTCGATGTTGAAAACGATATTACCTATACCGGTGATTTTGATAATAATTGTAAACGAAATCCAAAATGGCAGGGGCCCGTCGGACTGGTCGGTTATGCTTTTCTTGAAAGTCCCGGCAATCAATATGACGGTATTGACAATGATGCGGATAACAATGTAGAGAATTATCCTGCCCTGGCTTTTTCGGCTCCCAAATTTACAGCTGCGGATTTTGATACCGTTGTATATGATATGGGTGACCAAGTCGTGGTTATTGATAATAACTATAACCGTTCACTTGTTACGATCACAAGCGATCCTCAGGTTATTACAACCCGTGGTATGACCATTACGATCGTTCCCGGCGTTACAAAACTGATCGAAGGTAATACAGTCGATGAATTTTATAATATTAACCAAAACGTTTACGACGGTATTGATAACGACCTCGACGGATTGATCGATGAAAATTATATTTATCATTATCGCCAGATCCGTATGAAACAAGAAGCGGATAAATATGATGTCGATCGTGATGGTAACGTTACTGAATTGATCAATGTTATTCTTTACGACGAATTGAATCCGGTTTCCTATATTGATTATTTTACAGGTCTTGGCGAAAATGACCCCATGATCGATGAAAAGCGTAACGACGGTATTGATAATGACGGTGACTGGAATATGGCGTTTGATGATGTCGGTGCCGATGGTAAAGACAATACCAGTGATTACGGGGAAGGGGATGGCTTGCCAACAGCGGGTGAACCGAATTTTGATCAGACGGACGTTGATGAGTCCGATCAGATCGGGCTGTCTTCCTTTAACTATTTTACACCGTCCAACGAGTACCCTATGGATGATGATGATCTGCTTTGGGATTGGTTAAAGCCCGGATTTTTTGATCTGCCCACCAATATCCAGAACGGAGAACCTGTTGCCGGGGAAGATGGTGACTTTATTTACGGTTCGGGTTATTTCCCCTTACGAGCGGGTGAAACTCAGCGTTTTTCATTGGCTTTGGTCTATGGACATGATATGGATGACCTGTATAAGAACAGACAAACCGTACAAAAGATATATGATAGCGATTATCGTTTTCCATCACCTCCCGAGAAACCAATTCTAACCGTTGTGCCGGGTGACGGAAAAGTCACCTTGTATTGGGATCGCGGGGCGGAAGCATCTATTGATCCCGTTACAAAAGAAAATGATTTTGAAGGCTATAAGATCTATAAAGCAACGGATTCGGATTTCAATGAGCTTTATACCGTTACCAATGCAAACGGTGTTGTAACAGGATATAAGCCTTTGGAACAATACGATATTGTTAATAATATTTCAGGCATGTTCGAAGCAAAATCCGAACTCTTTCAGGAAGCTGACGGTTATACCGTGAATCTTGGAAGTAACACCGGGTTGCAACATTCCTATGTTGATGAGGACGTGTTCAACGGCAAACAATACTATTATGCAGTTGTTGCTTATGACCGTGGTGATGCCGATGCCGATATCTATCCTTCGGAAAATACCAAATTCATTTCCATTCAAGCTGACGGTACTGTGATCACAGATGTAAATACCGCAGTTGTGCGCCCTCAGCCCGAAGTTGCGGGTTATGATGCGCTAAATACCAATACCTTGCTTTTCCATGAAGAAGGCCCCGGTACCGGATCGATCGCATATAATATTCTTGATGAAACAAAATTGACCGATCACACCTATCGCGTGACTTTTACTGACACGAAAACCGATAGCATTGATAATAACAATAATGATTCTCTGGATATTGAAGATCCCTTCGAATATACATCCTATACGACAACTTATACCGTAATGGATATAACCGGTTTTACGGAAACGGTTGAAGTAGATACTTCCTATACCTATCTGATCAATGGACATTTGATCTATAACAGTATATTGATCTCTGAAGCGGATTATCCCGATGATTATATTGATATGGATGAATTTGTCATTGATACCCTTAGAGGTCGGATCAAATTACCGGTGGGCAGTGCATACGAAAAAGGCGATTATGTTCTGAACTATCAGTATTATCCGGTTTATCAGAGTCCCAATATAGAGGGTTCTCCCTTTGAGGATGAAACCAAAGATTCCGATATTTTTGATGGTATAGAGTTGGATTTTACCAATCATTGGACACTCAAAAAAGATGTTAGTGCAACAAACTGGAATACGACCGATGGCCGTTCGATGGACTTTTCAATGAGCGCTTTTACGTCCGTTCTGAACGGAGATACCTTGATCGGTATTCCATATCCTGCAGATTTTGAAATGCGTTTTACAGATTCAACGGTTGCAGCTTATTCAACCCCTCAGGTCCTTATTGACGAACTTTATGGCGACCTTCCGGTGTTCTTGCGACCAAGTCCCGTTAAAACTAATTTCTATATGTACAATTTAACGGATTCCATGATCGTACCGTTTGTGTTTTCTGGTGGTGCCAAGAACAGTTCCGATATTTATGAGTTGAACAACGGAGCGATGTTATCGACATTCTTCTATTTACCTGACGATACAGATTCCACCCACGCTTATTATTCATGGGTGATCACTTTTAGGAACCAGGGAGCTGTTGATCGGTTTAAAGAAGGTGATATATTGACCATTATAACGGAAAAACCCTTCCGTAAAGGAGATGTTTTTGAATTTACGACCGAAACACCTATTGTGGATCCCGATCTGGCGACGAACTCTTTAGAAAATGTTCAGGTGGTTCCCAATCCTTATATTGTTGCGAATAATATGGAAGCGCCGCTTCCGCCTGCCGTAACATCAGGGCGAGGGGAGCGACGTATTGAATTCAGAAAATTGCCTACGGATGCAAAGGTTTACATCTTTACATCTACGGGTTCTCTGGTTAAGGCTTTGAATCATGATGGAGATATACATAACGGCACACTGGCCTGGGATCTAAAATCCAGTGAAAACCTTGATGTAGCCTTTGGTGTTTACTTCTACGTGATCGAATCCAGTGCGGGTAAGAAATCCGGAAAGATCGGGGTGATCAAATGACAAGCAACAGGAATAA
>CAZSGO010000153.1:0-4838 GCA_964606395.1 uncultured bacterium | reverse complement strand
AGGATCACACCGGCTTTTTTATAGTCGTAACCCGGTTTATATATCTTCCGGAGTGCTTCTTTTGCTTGCCTGATCAATTCAATTGAATTTTGCGTTGCGGGAAATTTTACAACAATATTTCGTTTGTACTGTGCCAGGTCCTTGCGAAAGTAATTGGTATGTATAAAAACCATCATGGATGATGTAAAAGAGTGCTGTTTGCGTAGTTTAACGGCGCAGGCCGCACAATGAGACACGATCGCCTGTTCGAGATATTCGTAATCCCGGATCATGCTTCCAAAAGAACGTGCCGTGCAGATCGCTTTTTTAGGTTTTGCTGCGGATTCAAAAATGATGGAAGGCTCACCCATCAATTCTTTTTTAATACGCAGGCCTACAACCGTCATGTCACGCAAAATAAGATCATCTTGTAAGGCGATCAGATCTGCAGCCGTTTCCACGCCCATCATTTCCAGTTTTTGCGTTGTTCTTCGTCCAATACCCCATATTTTCCCGACCGGAAAGGTACGAAGAACGTTATTTATCTTTTCTTTTTGCGAGAGCACACAACACCCCTGCATTTGCGGGTCTTTTTTTGCAAGATGTGTGGCTATTTTCGCGAGCGTTTTCGTTGGAGCTATCCCGATACTGACGGGAATACCCGTATGTTTCTGAACGACTTTGCGTATTTCAGCTGCCTGCTTAAGCATGGCGCTGTCGCTGCCGTTTTCTAGCTCAAGAAATGCTTCATCTATCGAGTAAACCTCGATATCTCGTGAATATTCACTTAAAATATTCATGACCCGATGACTCATGTCACCGTAAAGGGCAAAATTCGTTGAGAAAACATGGACCTTTTCGATTTCTATCAGTTGTTTATATTTAAAAACAGGGGCGCCCATGGGAATACCCAGAGCTTTAGCTTCATTGGAGCGGGCGATCACACAACCGTCATTATTGGATAGAACAACGACAGGCTTCCCATTCAGTTCGGGAGCAAAAACACGTTCACAGGATGCATAAAAATTGTTACAATCTACAAGAGCGATCATGGTTTCATCTTCTTGATCACATAGGTCACAATACCCCAGATCATGAAGTCATTATCCTCACCGACGGGAATGGGATCATAGTCCTCATTCTCCGGGATCAAATAGCAGGTGTCCCCTTCCACGTGAACCCGTTTAACGGTAAAATCGCCATCGATATAGCATACGGCGATCGCATCATTTGTGGGGTCAAGCGAGCGGTCGATCACCAGAACATCCCCATTCAAAATACCAATATTCTGCATGGAGTTGCCCTTTACCCGACCGTAAAAAGTTGCATTGGGGTTTTTGATAAGTTCTTTGTTAAGATCCAGGCTCATATCCATATAATCATCGGCAGGAGAAGGAAAGCCGGCAGATATGTTTTTAGCATAAGGTAATTCCAGCTCTATAGTGGGATCTGCCGTATAAAAATCGATATTATTTGCTTTTTTTATTCGAGAATATTTCATCGTTAGATCCGGTTATAATCATCCTCATAGCGAACGATATCGTCTTCACCGAAATAGGTGCCTGTCTGGATCTCAATTACAGATGCGGGTACGCTTCCGAGATTTTTCATCCGATGCTTTGTACCATGGGAAATATAAATATGAGCGTTCTTGGGATAATCTTCAACATGATCACCGGTCGTGATCCGCATACTGCCTTCCACTACGATCCAGTGTTCATTTCTTTTATCATGTGATTGTAATGAAAGCCGACAACCCGGATTGATCGTTATCTTTTTTACTTTAAATCCCGGCGCATCAATTAGAACCTCAAAGTAGCCCCAGGGACGTTCTTCTTTATAAATATTCACCTCATTCTCCTTTATCTGCAACAATTTCCTTAACGGCTTTTCGACGAACGATCATAAAAAACGATAGAAGCAATACTGCTGAAGATAAGTATTGTATGCCGTTCAAGGTATTTTTATTGATTATAAAATCCAGGGCCACGGCCGAAAGCGGCCAAACCAATTCAAAAATGGTCGCAACCGATGCCGGTATGCGTTTCAATCCAAAATAATAAATGAACATAGAAAGAGCACCGCTTGAAAATACGATCAATATCAGTAATTTCCAATGAAGCGGTTCCATTTCCGAAATAGATGTTAATTGTTTTGCAGCCAGAATAAAGATCAACGCCATGATGGTCGTTACGCCAAAACGCAATGCCGTGGCAGTTTCAAAGCGTACTTCATTAGTGATCCGTTTACCAAAAACGGTAGAAGATCCAAACGCAAAGGCCGCAAGCAGGGCATAAAGAGCGGCCGGATCGATCAATCGGATATCTTTAAGATGAAGACCGTGTTGCGAAAACGTCAAAAAATATGCTGCAATAATTGCCACTATTGCCCACACGTAAAAATCTTTATTTAATTTTTCTTTTAAAACCAAGCGAGCAAGGAACAGCGCAAATACGGGTTGTAATTTTTGTAATATCACTACTGTAGCCAAAGTCGTCCCGATTTCGGGGTCATACGCTGCAAAGAAAGCTTTGGTTATAAACAGAGTTCCAAGCAAACCGCCCCATAGGGAAACCCATAATAAAGAGCCTACACCTGCAAGTGAAAGCTGCTGTATTTCCTTGCGGCCTCGAACCAAAAATGGGATCAGGACAAGAAAACCCAATGCATGTTCAAAGAATACCACAATACCGGCCGGCAAATGGTAGAACTGCGGGCGAATAAATACACCGTCCACACTCCATAGTAATGCAGCGACGGCGACAGCAACAGCCCCAATGATCAGTGAAATATTTTTACTGTTCCTCTTCATTCCTGCCATTCCCCTTTTGAATATCTATTATCTTTTCCAAATACGATCTTTGATCTTTTAACCATTCTTGTAATTTTTCAATATCAGCTCGAGACCTGATGTCTGCCTGAAGGCGTAATCCGGGTGTTTCAAAATCTTGATCTGTGATCAGATCAATTCCGACTGTACGGGGCATGCCCGCTATATGTTCATTTAAACGTTTACGATATCCTGAAATGATCGGATAACGTGCTTCGTAAAGTTTAGTTCTTATCTTCTGAAGCTTTAATGTCGATTGCATTTCATCACTGGTTAATATAAGTGAAATTTTCAACTGTTCCCATACCCTATCTACAGATACTTTGTTACGATGTGCAAGCTCGCTTAATAAATTTGCGATCGCTTCCAGGACATTAATGCCGGGGTTCAATGAAAGCAAAGGCAGTAATAATTCACGCAGATCGTGATCTGAAAAATTCATAATTCGCTTAAGCGGAACGTTCTTTGAAAGAAAAAATGATGTCCATTCTATTTTATAACAGCTGAGAATTTTAATTTTTTCCCACTGTTCAAGACCGATCTTTAGCCGTTGCGCCCAAAGGGACTTATCATAATCCGGGGAATTGGCGTCCAATAATTGAATGATATTGGCAATATCGAAAATATTCAGATCATCGGTCTGTAAAACGTCCCAGAGAACCTCCTCATATGAGGTGTTTTCTTCATAGACCACGGCATCAAATTCGCTTTTATTGTTTGGGATGTCTTCGACCTTACAAACCGGGATCCAGTGATCGCCATTTTTCCACAGCAAAGGCAAGGTGTAGGGCCGCTTTTTATCTATCGGACTCTTTAACGCCCTGTAATTAAAGCGCGTATCTTCTTTGATAATGCTATCTATAATGAGTTTTTGCAAGTGTTTCATATCACCGAAATACTACATAATATTTTAGCTTTTAAAAAGAAAAATCATTGTCTTTAGGCTAAATTGACCTTATTTTGAAAACGAAATTTGAAATAAACTTGCGGTCCATATTTTTTTGAATCAACATTGATTAACAGGGAGCCCAGCTCAATGTTGGCGGAAATCAGGCCTTCTCTCCAAAGCTTTAGCTTCGGAGGGTCAAGGAAGATTGAACCCAACGGCAGGCACCCACCGTGAAAAACGGGTTCATCAAATAGCCGCAAGTTTTTTATTATTTGAAAAAAGTTTCATTTTTCAAATAATATCCCTCGTAGCTATAGCGAAACGGTTAATTATTATTATCAAAACACAGAAAACCAAAGTTGTATTTATCGCATTGTTAACCTTCGCCCCTATAATCCGGAGCAACAACACTCCACATAATAACCATCTTTAATATTCTTTTAATTTTTACTCTTTTTTTCTTGTTTTTTTCTTAATATTGGGTTAATATTAAACATGCATTATATGTGTATAACATGTGGATAATTGAAACGCCGGCACTTTAGCAACTTTTGATCATTTTTGCAATACTCACATAAATATGATATAAGTTGTTGTTTTTTAACAATCATTATTAAAATAATTAATGTGCATAGAGTGTTGGTATGATGTGGATAACTATGGATATGGGTGTGGATAACATTAGACTCGATATGGATATGGCTCAAGAAGGAATGCAGTGGAGCGCTTGTTTAAAGGATCTGGAAGCTTCGCTGAATAAGCAAAGTTTTTCTTCCTGGTTTTCACCATTGCAATTTTGTTCAAATGAAAATAACGTGCTGACACTTGCGGCACCGAATAAGTTCCATATTGAATTTATTGAGTTTAATTATTGGGACACACTTTCTCCTATTATTGATAAGCATTTTCCGTCGAACAAAAAAGTTCAATTTATCATTAACTCTCAATTACAGGCGGAGCGTCGGGCTCAGGAATCAAAAAACTCTGATGCTATAAGACGCGATACACCTCTTATGCCGAGAGTTAACAATCAACCCAAACCGCCTCAACCCGATGTTTATTCGACTTTCAATAGTCGTTTTACCTTTGAAGAATTTGTGGAGGGGCCGCACAACCAATTTGCTAAGGTTGCGGCCTCCT
>CAZSGO010000152.1:0-4848 GCA_964606395.1 uncultured bacterium | reverse complement strand
GTTTATAGTTTATAGTTCATCGTTTATCGTTTTCTTGTATCATGAATAGATCCTTCTTCGACCATCCGGCAGCTCCTCTTCCCAACCCCGAAACATCGGGGAGGGATTCAGTCGCCAGCCGGAAGGTCTTTTTCTCCACCCTCATACCTTTTTCTTGTCACGTCTCACGTCTTACGTCTCACGTTTTACGTCTTAAAAAAAAGGGCTCGGCATTGATATCGCTGCGAGCCCTGTTTTATAGGAATATTTATTTTGTGTTTACGGTAGTGTAACTACTCTGCTACTTCTTCCAAGTTTGTTGAAAGCGGCGATCTTGATCTTATCCTCGGAATTGACCTTAAAGGGTTTAATATAAATTTTAGATGTTTTACCGGGGTCACTGCCATCCAATGTATACCTGAGAGTCAAACCGGGGAATCTTATATTCGCTTTGAATACACCTTCTTCAATAATGGCACCCGGAAGCGGAATACGATATTGCACATTCAGTTGATCCAATTTTGGAAGCTCATCCTGTCCGACTTTATTTACAAAATGATTCCAATCCATTTCTCTCATAATAACTGCAAAATCCTCATTTTCCACAACGGACCAGTATGGTTGAAGATTCCAAGCACGTTCTGACAAACCTAATATTTTTGGGAAAGCCATGTATTCCATGCGATCCCATGTTCTCATTGTTTCACTCCAAAGCGTTCCCGATAATCCCAGAATATTTTTTTTACCTTCTTGTGTTAAGCGAGTTTTCCCTTCGAACATCTTTTCGCTTATAGGATCACCATTAAGCGTAGTTTCAGCGCATTTGGTAATATCATAGGGGGTAAATTCCCAAGCGGATCTTGTGTCTGTATAACCGCCCCAATATAGTCCAACTTCTTCGGGATCTCGGTTATAGGCAAAATCAAAATAAAAATTATTCGCACCAAGAATAACCACGGGAAAACCGGTATTGGCCAACTGATAAGCCAGATCTTCCGCTCCCCAACCCCAAACATTATTCCACACATAAGCAATAATGCCATCTTGAACCAGAGTCGGATCGGGGTAACGTCTTCTATCTTCATGTTTACATGCGACTTCTTCCCAGCCGGCGGTATGAACACCATATTCTTTCAACATGGCTGTAACCCGTTTTGTAAAATACTTATGGAGTTCGGAAGGAGATTTATATTCATCTTGACTCTTCAGAAATGCCTGACATATCGGTGAATACCTAAATGCACCGTTTGGAACCTCATCTCCACCTATATGCAAAGTGGTTAAAGGAGCATCCGCTTCTTTATACATGGCCACCAATTCATCGATCACGACCTGAACAAAACGGTATGTCGATTCCATACATGGATTTGCCGTATTATCATGATACCGCTGTGCTGAAGTATAATAGGTGGTGTCTTCGAAATCGGTCAACAAGTACATAAGTGCGGAATCGGGTTTATCTTCTTCCATATATCGGTCATAGCGAACTTCCATCGCCTTTAGGGCCGACCGCATATGACCCGGCATATCGATCTCGGGTATCACCTCAATGTGACGGCTTTTGGCAAACGAGAGCAATTCAATAAAATCTTCACGCGTATAGAAGCCGCTTCCGTTCCCTATTTCAGGATCTGCAAAAGGTCCTGAGCCTAGGCTGGGCTGCAAATGGTCTTTTTCATCTTTGCTATGGCCGCGAAATGCGCCGATCTCCGTTAACTCGGGAATTGATCGGATTTCGATTCGCCATCCCTCATCATCCGTTATATGAAAATGAAGCTTGTTCAATTTATAGCTGGAGATCAACTCCATGAATTTCATAATATTCTGTTTGCTGTGGAACGATCTTGAGACATCAATATGCATTCCCCGATAAGGGAATCTTGGTCCGTCCTCGACACTCACGCTGGGCAGGGATACGGCAACTTCAGGCACATTATTCAGGTCTGCAGGAAAAAGTGACAACAGACTCTGGATACCATAGAAAACACCGGCTTCATCGGCACCATAAATAACGATACCATTTTGAGGATCAACGTTAAGCGTATAAGATTCAGGACTGCCTTCTTTTCTACTAAGAATGATCCTATCAGGGCCATTTACGTCAAAATCATCACTTCTGAATTTTGTCCGGATCATGTTTTTCCCAAATATATCACTGAGTTTTTCTTGAAGAAAACGGGCTTCATTGGACAAAGTGCTGTGATAGAAGATCGTGAAATCTTTATTTACATTACAGGTTCCTTCGCCCAAAGTTATCTTATCCGGTGAAGGGAAGATCGGGAGTAAATTAGTTTGTGGTATTTTTATGATCCCGCTATTCTCTTTATATCTCATTTCGGCTGTTTGAACTTTCATATGATCATAAGAGCCTTTTACAAGTTTCGCATCTTTGGGAAAAGGCAATACTTCCGTTTCACCGGAAGAAAGAATGATCTCTTTACCTAATCCTTTATTTATGACAAAATAGCCTCCGCTGATCGCATCGGACTTGTGAATGGCATAATGACTGCCAATAAGCGGAAATGTCATGCTCTCGCCCGGTTTCAATTCTTCAAAAGATTCGGTGGGATATATTCGGTTTAAATCACCGTTAATGGTCTCACCGTCCAATCCTTTCCATTCCTGATCGTTTTTAACGGAGCGAAACCATGTAAAATAAAATTCCCAATTATCATTGGTTAATGTGTAACGGGAATTATTTGTAAATGTTATCTCGCATTTATGTTGGCTATCAACTTTGTACTGGTTTTGAACCAATTGCCAAGAAACATTAATTGTACCTGTATCTTTACCGCAAGATGTCATCAAGCCCACCATTGCCAGCAATAAGGTCATTGTTTTCCATGATCTCATTATTTACCCTTTTTCTTAGTAACATATTAATTTATTTAAGACCTAAAGGAAGAAAATTTCCTCTTGATCATCATTTCATTATTTCGAACAGCCTGCTCACCGACTTCGATCAATTCTTTCATATGATCAAAATCAAAATTATAAGCCCCTTTATAAGCTTCGATCGCAACGGTTGCCTTTACTTCCCTGTGTGCATTATTGATGGCACAAGACATTGCACGGAACATGACTTCCAGGCTATTCTTCAAATTTGCGCGACTCACCTGTCTTAAAGGCGTCACATCTACGGACAATACCTTTTTGTAGCCCATTTCATGAGCAATATTTACCGGCATATTATCGGCAAAAGCTCCGTCAATAAATAAACCGTCTTCCCTGTCGTAAGGCTCAAAAAAAGGCGGAATGGACATGGAACAGCGAATAGCTTCAGCAAGATTGCCATTCTTGAAAACCTTTTCTTTTCCAGTCAAGATATCGACAGCATTTGTCACAAACGGGATCTGCGTATCTTCGATGTCAATATTATGAGTAATTTCTCTCAACTTATCAAGTATCTTTTTGCCGGATTCGGCACCTCTTTTTGAGCGAAGATGGTTTATTGCTTCTCCGGCCTGAAAAACTCTGACCAAAGGACCTTCCCCCCATTTTAATGTTTGCATGGTTGCAACCATATCGCGAATATTGAATTCCTCGGTCATATAATCTTCTAGCCACTTAGCCGATCTTCCGGATGCATAAACTCCCCCTACGATCGACCCCATTGAAGTACCGATGATCAGTGATGGTTTTAGTTGTAAACGTTCAAGCTCTTTAAGGACGCCAATGTGCGCGATACCGTTACCACCACCACCAGAAAGAACGAGTGCCCATTTCATATATACCACCCATGCTATTTAGTAACATTGAAAAACTGTCTTTGTCTTCTTTATTGCTTACTCTCGGATCAGAGATAACATAAAGATTAATACGTCTATCCATGAAATCGGTTGAAGCTAAAAAACATCCGTCGGGTGAGATATCCAATCCCGTCGGTTGATTTCCCTGCGGCCACGACGTTAATGTCGTCATGGATTCCGTATCGATCACCACAATATCCCCGTCTCTTGGACTGGGCAATGTATAACCTTTGGGGTTGTTCGGTCCACGACAACTGATAAATAGATATTTCCCGTCTGGTGTCAGTCGAACGGTATTGGGATGGCTGTCAACTTCTTCGGTTGCAACGGTTTCCCGTTTGATCCAATCATATTTATAAACAAGCGCAAAACGCATATCATTATAATACAGCATTTTCTTTTTGGGATCAAAGCGTACATCTCTCATGGCTGAACGATGTTCTATCATTGTTTCAACTTTTTTCCCGGAACGAACATCAAAGACTTCTATTCCGCAATCGGTGCTATTGGCTCCCCCATATAATGTAACGGCCAATGTATCATTTCCTATCCATGCAAGTCCGCGCGGGATTTGAGAGGTCTTTAAATTTCGAATGATCCGATGTTTATCAACGTCAAAGATCGAAATTCGTTTTGAGACCCAATGAGACATAGCGACCTGTTCCTGATTGGGACTGAATTCAAGAGATTTTGTCCAATCCCCCCCCGTATAACGTCCGGGTTGAAGTGAATCCGCTTTGGGATCATAAATAAAATAGTCTGCCGTGGTCATACGGGTAAACCAAAAAGTACCGTCGCGTTCACGGAAAACCCCTTCGGCATAACCATAATCTTTTGCGGGATCTTCGCATCCGGGATAAAGCGTTTTTACCTTTTCAAAGGGATTGACGGTATAGATCTCTACGGCTACATGTCGCTGACCCAGTAATGTCACATAAACATATTTTCCATCCGGTGAGAATGTACAGCTTTTGGGCGAGCTGCTAGTCCTCGCGGTTTTTCTGAAATAGGGAAATTCCGTTCTAAATTCCCAATCATCCGCAATGAGAGAATCCTTGATCTGATCCATAACAAACATATCATGATACATTAGATCCCCTGCGAACAAGGGTAGTGAAAA
>CAZSGO010000151.1:0-4850 GCA_964606395.1 uncultured bacterium | reverse complement strand
GAAAATATCCCTTATTTTATCGGTGAGCGTAAATTTGCCACCGTAAAGGAATGAAATGAAAAGAAACATATACATTAGTGAAACCCCACTGGAATCCCGCATTGCTATAATGGAAGATAAGCAATTGGTGGAATTTTATATTGAAACCCCGGAAGACGTTTCCGCTGTAGGCAATGTGTATTTTGCCACCGTTGAAAATATTCAACAAGGTATGCATGCGGTTTTTATGAATCTTGGGATGCCACAGAACGGATTTTTGGGTTTTTCCGAGATCAAAGATTACATATCGTTTGAGAACGGCAGTTTAAAACCAAGAACCTTTACCGGCGCCAAGGACCTAAAAAAGGGACAACGTATTTTGGTACAGGTTGTAAAAGACGCTTATGCAAATAAAGGTCCGCGTCTTACCACCGAAATTGCAATCCCGGGTAGATTTGCCGTATTGGCCCCCTATCATGATGTGATCGGGATATCAAAAAAGATCAAAAATTATAAACATAGGTCGAAATTAAAAGAGATCGCAAAATCGATCAAGCCGGAAGGTTTTGGAATTATTATTAGAACCGTTGCGGATGGAAAAAAAGAAAAAGATATTAAACAGGATATTAAACAATTATTAAATTCCTGGGACCAGATCGTTAATTTGGTTAAGAACAGCGACAGTCAAGCCATGCGGGTTTATGAAAACGACAGTATGACATCTTCTGTGATACGCGATATGTTCACGAGTGATGTGGAATCGGTTGTTGTTGATAACAAGCGAAAATTCAGGGCTATCCAAAACTATGTTAAAGATGTTGCGCCCGAATTGGTAGAGCGGATCATTTTTCATAAAGACGGTTCGCTGTTTGGTGCACACGGCATTACCGAAGAAACCGACAAGCTTTTGCGACGCAAGGTTTGGTTAAAGAGCGGTGGTCATCTAATTATTGATCACACGGAAGCCATGTTCGTTATCGATGTGAACAGTGGGCGTTATACCGGACAAAAAGATCAGGAAAAAAATATTATTAAGGTTAATCTCGAAGCTGCAATTGAGATCGCACGACAATTAAGATTACGCGATATCAGTGGCTTGATCGTGATAGATTTTATCGATATGCAAATTCCCGAAAACAAAAAATTATTAATTCGGACTTTTAAAGATGAGCTGGCAAAAGATCGGGCTTCCGTCAGTGTGAGCGATCTTTCAAGATACGGCTTGCTTGAGATGACGCGTGAACGAATTCGTCTTTCCATTATGTTCTCGCTAAGTGATGAATGTCCCATGTGTCATGGTTACGGAAGAATTCCCAGTATGGAAAGCATGATCACAAAAGTAGACAGTTGGGTCCGTAATTTTCGCCAACATACCCGGGAGCGACGGATTGAGCTTCAAGTGCATCCGCTTTTATATGATTTTATTAAAGAGAATAAAAAAGTAATGCGTCAGACCCAATTTAAATACGGTATTAAGATCGACCTGATCAAGGAAGAAAGTCTTGGTGTTGGCAGTTTCCGTTTTTTGAGGAAAAAAGACAAGCAAGATGTAACCAATATGTATTAGATTCCTATGTTTAACTACCAAGACATAATGCAATAATATAAGGCAACCATTGGTTGCCTTTTTTATGGGTAAAGAAAAACGGGAGCAATTGCTCCCGTTATATTTTCTGTATTAATTAGCTGATCAATTTAATCCAAATTTTACACGATAATCTTTAATCTCAGCTTTATCTTTCAGATTTTTCATCCAGTTTTCGTAAGTAAGCTGTTGTTTTTCGGCAAGTAGTGATTCTTGAATTTCATCATGCTTTTGAGCATAAAGATCTTCGTCTATTGCCGTTCTGTCTGTTAGCTGTACGAAAACGTAACCATAATCATCGCTCAAGAAAGGAGTGGAAACTTTATTGATCCCCATATTGCGAACAACATCGGCAAAAGCGGGAGACGAACCGAAGGGATATGGAAGTTCTTCGATTGTGGATGAAAAGCTTTTGTATTCAAGCAAAGCATTTTTGTTTGAAACATCCAAAAGATTTATATCTCCGCGCATGAAAGAAGCGTAGGCTTCTTTCACCAATTCGGCGCTTTTATCTATCTTTAGCTCGGCAATAACCGAACGTTCAACAGAGGATTTAACATCATCCAGGGGTATATAGGTTTCTTCTTCAATACCGATCAATTCAGCCACCACAAAAGCTGTTTCGTTTTCATAAACGGGGCTCATGTCACCAACTTCTGAGCGATAAGCCCATTTAGCCAATGCCGGAAAATAACCGAGGTTACCGAAATAAGGGAATTCTTTTGTAAAACCACCGAGCAATGTATCCAGTTCTGCATCAACATTTTCATAAGCTTTTACAAAGCCGTAGCTTTCTACATCCAAAGAAAATGCTTCAGCTTCAGTTGAATAATAATCATAAGTGTTTAAGGGGTCGATACTGCGGATCAATAAAGAAATATGCGCTTGTTCAACACCTTTTTCAACCATCTTATCTTTAACTTTAATTAAATGATATTGATCACCGATCAAGATAGGATCAAGAATATCACCGGCTTTTGCCGAAGCAACGGCCTTTTGGTATTCCGGGCGAAGCTCATCTATAGCGAACCAGCCCATATCACCACTGTCCCCATCAACTTGGGTCTCTGAAAATATTTGAGCCAGATCGTCAAATGTTTCGCCTTCGGACTCACGTAAGACAATATCTTCCAGATCAAATAGAACCGCAGCAGTATCAGAGGCTGAAGGAATCTTCATCCAATAAACATATCGTATGTTGCGTCGTTCGTCTTTTTTATATAGCTCTTCTTTGTTCTTTTCGTAGTTGGCTTTTAGATCTTCCTTATATACCGTGAACGTAGAATCGGGTAATAGGCGTACCGGAGCAGCAAGATAGTTTACGCTGTATATGAGTGATTGATCAGAGAATTTTTGTAAAACTTCACTTTCGTCTACAACGACAGAAGAAATGATAATATCATTTAATTTTTGATATGGCAGCACATTTTTACGTAAATAATTTTCGATCTCAAGCCATTCGTTTCCTTGAGGATTTCTAAGAACATTAAGGTATTTGCCATAGTCAAAAGCGCCATCTGTCAAAAAAGCTTCCTGTGTTTTTAGAAATTCAGGTGGATTTGCTTCAAGGTGGTGATAAAGCTCTTCGTCAGAAACGGTAATTCCAAGACGATCGATCTCTTGTTCCCACAGTATTTGAGAAACAACCGTTTCCCATGTTTGCTGAAGAATTGACTCTGTCATACGGGCATCAAGCTCAATACCTGCATTGCGATATTGTTCCAGGGCTGAATTGTAAGTTTCGTAAAAACTTTTAATAGTGACCTTTTCGCCATTGATCACACCCACAACATCGCCATCTTTCATAAAAGTATCAACGCCGCCGGCACCCCAGTTAAAAACAATTGTTATAACAAACGCGGCAATCAGGATAATCATAATGACTCCCATCTTGGCGCGCATTTTGTCCATAATTCCCATTTTACACAATCTCCTATAAATAAACCAAATAAGCCTACAAATATAAAGTATAAAGGTAAAAGAAAAAAGGCAAAAGTACGGTTAAAAGCAATAAGTAATAAAGTATGTTTTAATGGGCTTTTTAAAGAAAACCGAGCAATAAAATTATCCACTAAATTATCTAATAAAAAAAGACCCCGATCACAATCGGGGCCAGAGCTCGAGAATTAAGACTTGGTTTTAATAATTTTCCACCCAGACTTCAAAATATTTCTGATCGTGCATGCAAACCGGACAAACTTCCGGTGCTTCGATATCTTCGACGATATGTCCGCAATTTTTGCAGATCCAAAAGACCTTGCCGTCTTTTTTGAAAACGGTGTGTTCTTTTATATTCTTGAGAAGCTTGCGATAACGTGCCTCATGACGTGCTTCAACTTCGGCAACACCGCGGAAAACATTTCCGATCTCGGGATAACCTTCGTCGTCCGCTATCTTGGCAAATGTGGGATAAAGATCTTCCCATTCTTCTTGTTCTCCATTGGCGGCATATTCGAGATTTTTAACCGTATCGGAAAGGCCGACAGGATAACCCGCGTTGATCTCAACGACGGACTCATTCATACCGTTTGCCAATAATTGTTTATAAAAGAGCTTTGCATGTTCTTTTTCGTTTTCTGCTGTTTCAAGAAAAATTTCCGCTATCTGAAGATAACCTTCTTTTTTGGCAGCGGAGGCATAATATGTATAACGCATACGCGCCTGACTTTCACCCGCAAAAGATTTCATCAGATTTTCTGCTGTTTTTGAATTTTTGAATTCCATTTTGACGACCTTTATGCTTCCCACAAACCGTGGAGATTACACCATTCACGAACTTTTACAATGTCAGCTTTTTTAACCGGGAACGTTGCTTCCGGAGCACCTTCAGGATCCAGCTCAGCCTTTAGGACCATGTCTTTAGTGTGAACTTCGATAAACTTGATGTGATGATCTTCATTCATGGGGTGGGCTTGGTTTTGTCCAACCTTTACAAGAACGCCACCTTCAATTTCTTCAACGAAAGGAACATGTTTTTCCAATGTTGAATCTTCTGATTTGGCTTCCAGCTTTTGCATTTTTTGGTTACAGCAAACCAAAGCGGATGCACCTTCGTTGAAAATTTCTATTACATTACCGCAAATGGGGCAATAATAGATTTCGCGTAATTTAGTCATAATGACCTCCTTTGAAATTTATTTTGCAACCGGCGGGGTAAAAACCCGTGCCGATAATTCCTTGTCCAGCATTAACAAACCGTGTCCTTCTCCGCCGACCAATTTAAGTTGATCAATGATCTTTTGGAAGGAATCTTCTTCTTCGACTTGTTCGTCAACATACCAATTTA
>CAZSGO010000150.1:0-4852 GCA_964606395.1 uncultured bacterium | reverse complement strand
AATAAGTTGCAGCGTTTTATTTTTCATGGACTCTCAGTATAAAGGATATTGATGATCTCTTGGACGTCGGGTTTCTCTTCGGATAATTTTTTCATTACTTCCATTTGTTTTGAAAGAGATATTTCACTGAAACGTGCTTTCATTTCATTAATAAATTCACGATCGGTCCCTTCAATACCTTGAAGTTGATTCTCAAAATCGCCGATTATATTCAGTGAATCAAGATTAGGTGAGAGGAATGAATCCAAGCGTTCACGCATTCCGCCTTCTTTCAAATTCGGCTGAACAAGCTTTTCATAAAGAGAAGGTGCAAAACCACCCAGTAATTTATATGAAAAAGATTTATCTTTAATATCTTCTCCGAGCGAATCGGATGGGATAGCCATTAAGACCCAAAAGATCAAGCTCATGATGATCGCTGCTTTTAACGCACCCAGAAAAAGTCCTCCGATCTTATCAAGCCAACCCAGTTTTATGGCATGAATAATGGTTCTGAGAAAATAACCAACGACCTGTGCGATCAAAATGACAATGATAAATATTGCAATGTAACCCACAATATCAGCTATCTGTTGGGTCCATCCAAATTGCATGATAAGAATATCACTGGCCCACGCGCCCAGGTTTGCTGCAATAATAATACCAAGAACCAGTCCGGCAAGACGAAATGCAGAGTTGAGCAATCCCTGTTGATATGATTTATAGATCAAAATAATGGCAACAAGGATCGTAACGATATCTACCCAATACATATTAAGCTCCTAATTGTTTTTTGACGATATCCTGAACTCGTTTTCCATCTGCCTGGCCTGCAACAGCTTTCATGGCTGCCCCCATGACACGTCCCATTTCAGCCATTGAAGATGCTCCCGTTTCTGCAATGATCTTTTTTACGATCAATTCGATAGCGGAATCGTCCATTTCGGGCGGCAAATAGGTCTGGATCAACTCTAGTTCACTTTTCTCAATTTCAGCCAGATCTTCACGGTTAGCACTTAAATAAGTCGTCATAGAATCTAAACGTTCCTTAGCGGCTTTTTTAAGAACAGCCAATTCATCGATCTCTTCCAGATCTTTCATCATTGCGATCTTTTTTTCGCGCAATTTCGAAACCAGCATGCGTAAAGTTCTGACTTTATCACTTTCCCTGTTCAACATCGCCGCTTTAAGATCGGCTTGAATGTTCTCAATGTAAGACATAAAATACCTCTAATTGAAATTATCAACTATTTTACAAATGAATTATTTTATTAAAAAGGATTTTATTGTATTTTGCCACTTACAAAGAGGGCCACATGATCAAAAGACTAAATGAATTGTTTGAACGAAATGAAATAAGAGTATTGGGACTGATGACCGGGACATCTGCAGATGGACTGGATTTAGCTTGTGTGAAATTCACCGGAAAAGGTAAATATCCCGAATATGAAGTGTTGTACTCCGATTTTATCCCTTATCCGGAAGAGTTTTCCATTGCGTTCAAGCGACCGTTGGAGTTAAAAGCATCGGAAATAGCAGAACTGGATATGAAGTTGGGTAAATGGTATGGTGAGGTCATCTCCGATCTGGATATCGCTTATGATGTTGTTGCCAATCATGGGCAAACGCTCTTGCATCAGGCGCCAGATTATACTTTACAGATCGGCGAAGCTCAGTGTATCATTGAAAAATGCAATAAACCCGTAATATATGATTTTAGGACGGCCGATGTCGTCCTGGGTGGACAAGGCGCACCCCTTATACCGATCCTCGATGAATTTCTACTGCGAAAAGAAGATCGTTGCGTTGTTGCCCTGAATATGGGCGGTATTGCAAATCTTTCGTTTTTGGCTCCAAGATCTTCCAAAAAAGAAGTTCTTGCATGGGATACCGGTCCTGCCAATACACTCATTGATAAAGCCGTGATCGAGTTCACGCAGGGCAAAGAATTATTTGATCGAGATGGTGCCTACGCCCGAGCAGGTGTAGTAAATGAAAGATTCCTTCATGAATTGTTATCGCATGAATATTTTTCAAGATCGCTTCCCAAATCGGCAGGTCAGGAGCAATTCGGTTATGAATATTATGGAAAGCTCCGGGATCAATTTGACCCTCAAACTCATGCCGGGTGGTTATCATTTATCAGAACACTTACAGAACTGACGATCAAAAGCATCAGTAATGATATTTCTGTCCTGAATAAAAATGAAGACCTTCCGGTGGAGATCATTGCCAGTGGAGGTGGAGCTGAAAATTTATTTATAATGGATCGTTTAAAAGAAGAATTGCCTGACTGTAAATTTGGGAAATTCGATCATCCCGGTATCAGCTCTGATGTAAAAGAAGCTTTTGGTTTTGCATATTTGGGTTATTTGTTCTTAAGAGAGTTGCCGGGGAATATGCCTTCTGTAACAGGAGCGGCACGACCATGCATATTAGGAAAGATCGTTTTTTGATAGTTGCCTGATCAATTCATATATCATAATTCCGTAAGCAACCGAAACATTCAATGATTGTTTCATTCCAAACATGGGAATATCCACTGCCATATCGGCATAATCCATAACTTCTTCGGAAATTCCGTCCACTTCGTTACCCACAACCAAACATAGAGGGAATGAATACTCGATATCCTGAAAACTTTTCGAACTGTCCGTATGTTCCAGCACTACGATCGGGATATGTTGAGATTTAAAATATTTCAGCAGTGGGATCATATCCGCATGATATTCCCATGGCACATTATCTTCGGCACCGATCGCCGTTTTACTAATTTCTTTTCTGGGTGGAGTACCGCTGATCCCGACAAGATATAATTTCTCTATACCCGCAGCTTCAGAAGTGCGGAATAAGGATCCAATATTGTGAAGAGAACGAATATTGTCGGCGACTACGTAGATCTGCCGACGTTCACGTTCTAGAAGAGAAAGTTCAGATGGTCGCGCGTTCTTAATGATCTCGTGGCTATGCTTCTTGATGCTCATTCCGGGATCTCCATGTGTCGCCTGCTTTCAATCGTTCTCCAACGGGTGGATGTGAATAGTACATGAATTTAATGAATGGAGTAGGGTAGGCATTTGAAAGATTCCGATTTGCAAGTCCCGCCATCGCCCTTTGAAATGCATCCGGGTTATGTGTCATATTTAATGCGTAATTATCTGCCTGGTTTTCAAAATAACGGGATACCGCATTTGAAAGCGGGCCGATGATCAACATATGCAAAACACCGAAACAAAGTAAAAATACAGGATAAGCTATCAACATATTATCAAATGATTTCAAATAATCGGAATTGATCAGCAACATGATCTGATGTGAAAGAAAAAATGTGATCAATTGATAGAATGCACCAAATAAAATATTTTTCCACATATGCTTGTATTTGTAATGTCCCACTTCATGAGCGATCACGGTTTCCAGTTCGTCAAGCGACATATTATTGATAATATTATCACTTAGAACAACGCGCCTTGTTTTTCCAAGTCCACCAAGAAAAGCGTTTTCTTTTTTTGTCTGACGGCTCATATCTTGTAAATAGAATCCTTTTATCTTTAATCCCCCCTTACGAAGAATAGCTCCAAGTCTCGATGTAAGCTCTTCATCTTCAATAACGGAATATTTATTAAAAAGCGGCATGATCACAACAGGATACAGGGTTGCAAAAACAACTGAGACAAAGATCATTGCCAAGGCGGCCCATAACCACCAAAGATCGGGAGAGATACGGAAAGTAAAGAAAAGAATTAAGGCGATCAGGGGATTAATGATAAGGTTGATCAAAAATCCTTTCAATTCATCTTTAAAGAATTGAGTTTTGTTTTGATTTGAAAATCCGAATTCATGCTCAAGTTTGTATCCGGATCTATAAGAAAGAAGCAGATCAAAGGGTAAAGAAAATACGGCCAGTGTCCATAGGAACAAGAGAAAACGAAATGCCGGGAAATGAGGCAGATTTTCCAGAAGAGGGTGGCTGATAACTATAATAAAAATTAAAGTCAGAATAAATCCGATGATCAAATTTAAAAATGATGTCCGTCTTTTCTTTATTTCATATACTTGAGCTTGTTCTTGTTTAATTTTATTCAGAAGAGGGTGGATGTTCTTCATATCAATAAATTTCCACTAAAAAGATTTGGGGAAGGTCTTTCTGTAATTTCCAATAACAATCCAAAGCTTCATCGATAGTCGGGAAATCACCGATAACAACGCGATACCGAATGCCTTCATCCAGTTTGATTTTCTCGAAATAACTTAAATATTCAAGTTCTTCCTGAATACGTCTGGACAGAGTAACCGCATCCATTCGTTTTGCTGTAGAATAAACTTGAACGGCATAAGCTTTTACTTCATCACCTTCGGAACGAGGTGTTCTGGGATCCCCGACTGCAAACTCAAGATTCTCACCGAGAGAGGCAAAAAGAGTTTTATATGTTTCTGTGGGTTCTACCTCAGGAAGATCACCAATGACAGTATACAATATATCTACCGGATACACAGTACTGATCTCCAGTTCATCGGCTGCGGCCTGCGTTATCCAGAATAAATTTGAGGTATCCTGAATTCTATCGTTGATAACGACCAGAACTCTTTTATCGGTTCTGTAATTCAATATTTCCACTTCAGTTCCAAGTGGCAGTGTTCCATGTGCCGCAGTGAGCTTATCTTGTGAAAATATGTCGCCACTGGCCGTAACGGCACCATTGAATCCATCATCGTAAATAACAACGCTGGATTCAATTTGGGCATTGATAATAGAAATGGCACAAATGATTAAAACTATAATTGATCTTTTCATAATAAATTCCTTTAACTAAAAGCTGAAAGCAAGGTTAGCACTTACTTGAAGCATTTGTTTTGGATATATAGTCGGGTT
>CAZSGO010000149.1:0-4898 GCA_964606395.1 uncultured bacterium | reverse complement strand
ATAATCCGATCGATGGAAACCCAATATTGTTAACTTTAGAAATCAAGTAAGGATATACCATGAAAAAAATTATCATCATATTGCTTATCATTACTTCCTTTCTTGCAGCTCAAGAAATTGATACCATAAGCTATAAAATCTGTATAAATGCCGGACACGGAGGCCACACGTCTAATGATCGTCCCCCCTCAACACCCGCCGGATATTGGGAATCGGAAGGAAATCTAACCAGAGCGCTTGCTCTTGAAACCATATTCAAAAATTATGGTGTTGTTGATGTAAATGATACAACCCGGGCAAAGTTCGAGGTCGTTATGACACGCCGTCATAATCGTCATTCGGACAATCTATATCTTTCAAGTATTTGCACTATTGCAAATCAGAACTACTCGGATTGGATGCAATCCATTCACAGTAACGCAACCGGTTTGACCGCAAGCACACGACATACCACTCTGATCCTTTACCCCGGCCCTACGGGTGATTCGCGTATTAACGGAATTTACGGTTATCCCAAAGCTCCGGAAGAAATGGC
This sequence comes from uncultured bacterium, assembly GCA_964606395.1. Taxonomy (GTDB): domain Bacteria; phylum Fidelibacterota; class Fidelibacteria; order Fidelibacterales; family Fidelibacteraceae; genus M50B103. Next base: position 4,363 of record CAZSGO010000149.1, on the reverse strand, counting down.
CATGGCTTCAAAACTTGGCAGTAATATATCCAAAGCTTTGCAAACCACCGGGATCAGCTTGGCGGGAGACTGGACTTTTTATGGAACAAATAAACCTTATTTAGGTGTTTTTCGCACTTTACAGGTACCCGGTACTTTGAGTGAAGGTACCTTCCATGATTATTATCCCGAAACCTATCGTTTACAGAATCTCGATTTCAGGATCAATGAATCCTGGGGGATCGCCATGTCCTTTTTTGATCAATTCAATTTACCCGAACCTGAAATGGCCAATCTCGCGGGAATAGTCAGGACGAAAGAAGAAAAAGTCAATTATCCTTACGGTACGGGTTCTGACGATCAATATAAGCCCATTGACAGCATTAAGGTGACGATATACCCCGCCGGTTCACCGGACAGCAATCGCATATATTTTGGCAACACAACCATGTACGCCGACAAATACGCACCCCAATGGTCACAGATCACAAGCGGTTCACCCATCAGTTCTACCAATTGGGCAACCATCGACAACAGTTCGGATTATGATTATTACATGAACGGCTACAACAATAATCACGGCTATAATCAAAACAACGGATTCTATCTTTTTGATAGCCTGGCCTACGGCTCTTATGTTGTTATTTACGAAGCTCCGGGGTTTTGGCCTGATACCGGATCGGTTACGATCGATGATTCAAAATTTTTCTTCAGTAAAAACCGCTTCATGGTTTCTTCGGCTCCGCCTTATATAAAATCGAATACACCCATAGCCAATGAAGTGGAACATCCTGCTTGGGAGCCCATTATTCTTGAATTCTCTCATGTAATGGATACTGCAGCTGTCCGTAATGGATTGTCATTGGCTCCCCCTGCCGATCTGATCTATACCTGGAATTCCACTCAAGAAAAACTGACATTGAATTTTGTCAGTGACAGTCTTGAAGTGGAAACGGATTATACTCTAACCTTATCGGCTGACAGTATTACGGGGAACCGAGAACAACATCTCGATGGCAACGGTGACGGTATCGGCGGTGATGATTTCGTTTTAAGTTTTACAACAAGTCCCAAAGATATTTATGCACCGGCTATAGACATCTGGTTCCCGGCTAAATATGCCCGTCATGCAGACCTGCAACCCATTATTTCATTTGCCTATAATGAACTGATCGATACATCAGTTGATATTATGGATAAGTTCAGGTTCTACAGAACAACGGGAGATGATATTGAGATCCCCTTTGAATTTGACATACACACTATTGACGGTAAAAGCATTGTTTCCCTCTACCCGACTCAGGAGTTGGAAAGAGGAAGCAGTTATATGCGCATCGTGAACAGCGGTATTTCCGATCTCTATAACAACACTACAACATCAAATCAGACCGGCGGATTGATCATTAATTCCACTATCCCCTACTATGCGGATACTTTGGTCATTGATGCTTTCTCCCCCGCTACGATAGCCGATTCCTGGAAACAGCCCGGATTCAGCGGTTCAACCGCAAACCTTATTGCAGGATTAACTTCAGCGAACAGCGACTTTGTCAATCATTGCAATAACAGTTCCTACTCAATGGCTATCAGCTATACATTTGATCCCGTTGCCCAAACCGGTTTCTTGCGTGAATGGCTCAATGGAACCAGTACACAAGCCGGTCGTAAATTCACCAAAGATGATGTTTTACAGGCATGGGTATTCGGTGACGGATCCAACAATAAATTCCGCTTTGCCGTTGATGACCCGTCAGGCACAGGTGCTTCAGAAGTAAGTCCATGGTATGACCTGGATTACATTGGCTGGCGCCTATTGAAATGGGACCTTCGTGACGGTATATGCGGTACATGGGAAGGCGTTTCTGACGGTGTTCTAAACGGTCAATTGAGTTTTGACTCTTTCCAGATCGAATATATCGACAGTCTGGGGCGCAACGAAGGTACGATCTATATTGAAGACCTGGTTGTTATGACTCCCGGTGGTGTTGCCATTCAGGATACGGAAATTCCTTCAGAATTTGCTCTTGAGCAGAACTACCCCAACCCGTTCAATCCCACTACAGCCATTAATTATAACATTCCTGAATACGGTCATGTAAATCTTTCAGTTTATGATATTCATGGTCGACGCGTTGCAACACTGATCAATGATGCTCAGTCAGCAGGATCCTATAGCGTCAATTTCCATGCCGGCCCTCTGCCCAGTGGCGTTTATATTGCCCGTTTGCAGACTGAACTCGGCGTTGTAAATCGTAAGATGCTTCTTGTAAAATAAGCAGAAAATTCATATCCACAAAGCAAAGCAAAACGTGTAAAGCGTTTTGCTTTGTTTTATCTAATGAATTATATTGTAGGTCAAACAAGGAGACTTCATGCGCGAACCCATTGTAAATTATTTAATTGAAGCCGGAAAGATCATTTCTAGCCGAATACTGACCAAAAAGATCATCGATCACAAATCTACGGATGTGGATCTGGTGACCGAGGTGGATCGCGAAGTGGAACTCTTTTTAATGGATAAATTGGCAGCGCTTCTTCCCGGCAGTGAATTTTTATCGGAAGAAACCGCCAGTGAGATCAAAACTGCCGAAAAGCTATGGATCATGGACCCCATCGACGGAACATTGAATTTCGTTCATGGCTTTCCCATGGTTTGTATCTCTCTTGCCCTACATGAGAACGGCGTCCCTACGCATGCCTATGTTTACAACCCAATTATCAATTACCTTTTTGAAGCTCAGCGTGGTCAAGGGGCTAAACTAAATGGTATTAAAATACATGTCTCTAAAAATACCAAATTTAAAGAATGCCTCCTGTCAACAGGCTTTCCATACGATTACCCGACAAACGCTGAGAACAATTTGAATTATTTTGATCATTTTAATCGACGTGTCCAGGGTGTTCGCCGCCCCGGTTCAGCAGCCTTGGATATGGCCTTTACCGCTTCCGGTACCTTTGACGGCTTTTGGGAATGGCACCTAAAACCCTGGGATGTGGCCGCCGGTATCTTGCTTATTGAGGAAGCAGGCGGTGTTGTTACAAATTTTGATGGAGATCCCTATCATTTCGGTAACGAACATATTGTAGCGGGAAATCCGGTTATACATGCTTTGATGTTAAAAGAAATTGAAAAAATAAAAATTACTTTGTAGAGACGCAGCAATGCTGCGTCTCTCCCATATACCATTAATAATTTGAGGATAACATGAAAAAACTAATCATCCTTCTGACCATGTGCACACTGGTAATTGCACAAACCACCCTTAACTACAAAGAAAAATACCATGATCCCGTTCACGCCAAGATCATGGAGATCAGACAGCAAAATATTGATACGGAAAATAAAGCTACCCAAAAGATCCGTGAATCCCAATTGGGAGAACAAGAATATACACTTTTTGCTTCCATTGAAGGCATTGAAGTTCCCACCTCGCTTGATGTTTTCAGACCATTTTTTCATTTTCCTCCAAAGCATCAGGGTCTGACCTCGTCATGCTGGGCACATACCGGGATCTCGTTTATCGAGACGGAAGTACAGCGTCTGCAGAGCAAAGAGATCAAATTATCAGTTATGCAGATCATTTATTACGATTATTTGGAAAAAGCTAAAAATTATATCGAAACAAGGGGAGCAAAAGATCTCCGCCGTGGCGCCGAAGTTGCCGGGGTTTTTCGTATAGCTGAGAAATACGGATTGATACCAGAAAAGGATTATTCCGGTAATCCAACCGCAGAAGGCTTTGATACCGACCCCCTTCATGCCGAATTACAGGAATATCTTGATTATTTAAAAGCCCATGATCGCTGGGAGAAAGAAAGTGCCATGATCACGATCGTAACGATACTGGATAAGCATCTTGGTAAACTGCCTGAAACATTTTTGTTTGCGGGGAAAAGCTATACACCCGAAAGTTTCTATCGCAAAGCCCTGAAATTCGAAGCAAAAAAATATACCGCAATTCAATCAACCCTGACCTTCCCTTTTTACGAATACACAGAATTCCCCTTCCCGGATAATTGGTGGAAAGGAAAAGAATATTACAATCTCCCACTCGACGAGTTTTATGGGGTAATTTTGAATGCGGTCCAAAAAGGTTATTCTGTCCCCATAACAGGCGACACCAGTGAGCCGGGTTACAATCGCTATGCCGGGATCGCCTTTATCCCAAGCGCCGATATTCCTCAGAACTTTATTGATCAGGATGCACGGGAATACCGCATTTATAATGGAACGACCGGTGATGATCATGCCATTCATATCGTCGGATATGTCCAGATCAACGGTGTGGATTGGTTCCTGATCAAAGATTCATCACGAACCGCTTACCAAAGCAGCCATCCGGGCTATTATTATTTCCGTGGGGATTATATTAAACTGAAAATG
>CAZSGO010000148.1:0-4901 GCA_964606395.1 uncultured bacterium | reverse complement strand
CTTGATTTTATGCATAATGCCGTCCCTAAAAAATATATGGAAGCCGAATGGAAAGCTCCATTATGTAAAGAACCCGGCAGTGTGGATGCAGATCTTAACGATATCCTTTTGCAGCTGATGGGAAGTTTGAACATTTGTTCTAAAGATCCGGTGATCCGCGTTTACGATCATGAGGTCAAAGGCAAAACCGTCATCAAACCTTTGATGGGTGAAAATGGGAATGCTCCTCAGGATGCCGGTGTGATCCGGATAAATCATACAGATTTTACCGGAGTAGCGGTTTCAAATGGTATACTGCCTCGTTATGGCGATATAGATGCATATGAAATGTCAGCAGGGTCTTTTGATGAAGCTGTTCGTCAGATCATTGCCGTAGGCGGTAAATTACCCAATCCGAATGAAAAAGACGGAATATTTTGGACCGTAAACGATAATTTCTGTGTTCCGGATTCTCTCTATGACGAAAACAAGAATCCCGATGGAAAGTACAAACTTGCCCAGCTGGTAAAAATGAATGAAGCGCTTTATGATATGACGACCTATTTCAATATACCTCTGACCTCCGGCAAGGACAGCATGAAAAATGATTTTAAAAAAGGTGATGTTAAGATATCGGTTCCTCCGACCATTCTTTATTCCATGGTCGCTAAAATTGATGATGTTCGCAAGACCCTGACCTCTGATTTCAAAGAAGCGGGTGATGTGATCTATCAGGTAGGGCGGACCTACAATGAATTGGGCGGATCGGAATGTTACGCCCTCTTCGATGTCCTGGGAGCTAACGTACCCAAAGTACGCAAAGAAGATGCAAAGCGCATTTATGATAAGATGGCTAAGGCCGGTGAACAAAACTTAATTGCGTCCGCACACGATATGTCGGACGGTGGATTGGCGGTTGCTTTAGCGGAATCTGCCTTTGGCGGTAACAAAGGATGCAGTCTGGAGATTTCAGAAACTGAGATCGGAGCATTGGCCGAGCTTTTTGCCGAATCACATTCCCGTTTTGTTGTAAGTGTTGCCAAGGAAAATACCAAAGCTTTTGAAACGCTCTTAGGTGATGATTGCAAAAAATTGGGATCTGTAAACAATAATGACAATATGACGATCGTTATCGAGGGTGAAGAAGTTATTAATTCCAAGATCCGGGATCTATTGGACGCCTGGAGCAACGGATTAAGAAAATAAAGGAAATATCATGGTAAAAGCGTTGGTAGTGACCGGATTCGGTATAAATTGTGAAGAGGAAATGGCAGCTGCTTACCGTTTGATCGGAGCAGAAGCGACCATCTTGCATCTGAATGAATTATTTCAGGAACGGGATTCCATTCATAACTATGATATCTTGAATTTTCCGGGCGGTTTTTCTTTTGGCGATGATATCGGTTCTGCAAAAGTTCTGGCGAATAAATTCAAATTTAAAAAAATGCGCTCCGGAAAACTATTTATAGACGAGATCAGCAAATTCCTGAAAGACGGAAAATATATCATCGGAGTTTGTAACGGTTTTCAGGCCCTGGTCAAAATGGGATTATTGCCAAATATCGCCGGTACCTATGAGCAGGAAGTCACCCTGACAAACAATGCATCGGGAAAATTTGAGGACAGATGGGTACATTGCAATATCACTCCCGATAACCCTACACCTTTTCTAAGCGATAGAAGCATAAAGGGCATGGATCTGCCGGTACGCCACGGTGAAGGCAAACTTATTATTCGCGACGAAGAGATCAAAAACGTCATATTGGAAAAAAAATTGAATGTTCTCACCTATACGGATAAAGAAGGCAAACCCACAGCAGATTATCCTGCAAATCCCAATGGATCGGAATTGAACTGTGCGGGCCTTTGCGATGTGAGCGGTCAAGTATTTGGTTTGATGCCCCATCCAGAAGCCTATTTGTCACTTTACAATCATCCGGACTGGGCGGGCAAAAAACGGTCAAACCCGAATATCTCAGAAGATGGGGAAGGAATGTCAATCTTTGCGAATATTGTTGAGAAAATTAAAGAATCGAAGTAATGTTTAGACGCGATGCATCGCGTCTCTACAATAAATTATTTATTCAATTTAGAGTTCACAATGCCAACAAATCTCGAAAAAGGTAATCAACAGCGACTGAAAGTTACACGGAATTACGTGAACGCTTCTCAATTTATTATTCGATTATTCATGGGACTGGGAATATACATTGTCATACGGATCGCTATGATGGCATACTTTACCCAAAAAATGAATATTTCCTTTACCTTATGCGATTCACTTGCCGAATTGATCACTCTGATGTTGACTGCGATATTGATGATCTTGTTCATTTGGTTGAAAGGATCACGATTTCATCTTGCCGCATCAGTCTGGATGCCGGCGATCGCCTGTTTGGCATTTTCAGATTGGGTTCGCTTTTTTATGACCTTAAGCAAGATCCATTGGATGGATGCTATTTTTGGAACACTGCCGTTTGTTTTACCAATGACCTTAATGGTATTGTTATGGGTATTTGATCCCGATAAAAGATTTTTTCGTTTTACCGGAACGATAATACTGATAGGGTTATGCGTGTTCTGGGCTATAGATATGCCACGTAGCATCAAAGAAGCAAAGGATTTAGATCTTATTTCAAAAACATATCAAGAATTTTATATGGAAATGCAAGTCAGGCATCAGGTTTCAGGGGATGACGCCCCCGAATCTTTGAGATCCGGGAAAATTTACAGTGAATGGGAATATACCCCTGTAAATGTTGACGACTACCGTATTGACAGTGACATTGAGGACATCCAGATGCTCTACTATGTTGTTAGCGCGGAAATTGTTATTCCCGGTATAAAAGACCTTTTACCTATTTCAACGCAGGAATTAAAATTCCCGACTTTGGAACATATCAGTTTACACTATTTTTATAAATATTCCACTGAACGTCGAATTGTGATCGAAGATTTTCAGTATAGCGGAGACGCATTTTTTATGGTTCGGCACAAAAATGGTGAGCAAACTTATGTAGATAATGTATTGATAAGAAAAAATGATAAGGAGAGCGAGTAATCATGATCAAGATCAAACGTGCACTAATCAGTGTATCGGATAAAACAGGCGTTATAGATTTTGCTGCGGCTTTAGAACGGCAACATTGCGAGATCATTTCAACCGGCGGCACAAAAAAAGTTCTCGAAGAAGCGGGAATAGCGGTTACCGATATTTCTGCTGTTACCGGTAATCCCGAAGCTTTTGGCGGCAGAATGAAAACGATCTCTTTTCAAATAGAATCCGCCTTGCTGTATGATCGTGTAAAAGACGCTAAAGAGGCCTCAGCGCTTGGTATAAAGCCTATCGACATGGTTGTGTGCAACTTATACCCCTTTGCAAAAGTAAAGGCTCAGGGAGCAGATCTGCCTGACTTAATTGAAAATATTGATATTGGCGGTCCCACTATGGTTCGCGCTTCCGCGAAAAATTATAAATATGTCGCAACGGTTGTAGATCCGGGTGATTATCCGGCCTTACTTGAAGAACTGACAGAAAATAACGGTGCGTTAAAAGAAGAAACGCGTTTTCAACTTATGCGCAAAGCATTTAATCATACAGCGGATTATGATTCTCTTATTGCTACGACCATGGATGAACAGGCCGGTGAATTATCTGTCCGTTTGGCCTTTGACAGCGCCAAAAAACTACGTTATGGAGAGAACTCTCATCAGGATGCTTATTTTTTACGTCAGCGGGACGTTAATAACAGTTATTTTGACATGAAGATCCTGCACGGCAAAGAATTATCATATAACAATATGGTCGATATGTACGGAGCCATTGAATCAATACGGGATATGCGTCAACATGGTTGTGCCGTGATCAAGCACGCGAATCCTTGCGGATTATGCACCGGAGATGATCAGCGAAAAGTATTGGAATACGCCTGGGCGGGTGATCCTATTTCAGCATTTGGGTCTGTAATTGCTTTTAACACAGTCGTAACACTCGACACAGTCGAGTTTTTCTACTTGGATGCAACAGACCGTTCACAACGGAAATTTGTCGAGATCGTTGTTGCCCCCGGATTTACAGAAGAAGCCCTCGAGTATCTTCGGTTGAATAAAAATCTTAGAGTAGTGGAATATGATTCCCACTTCCTGACCCCGCAAAAAGACATGAAGATTTTACATAATGCACTTTTGTATCAGGATTCGGACCTCAAGATCAAAGATAAAATGGACAACGTAACAAAAGTTAAACCGCTTATTGATGATGAGCTATTGGATTTCGGATTGAAGACGGTCCGCCAATTAAAATCAAATGCAATTTGCGTCGTTCGTAAGGTGGAAAAAGGTTATTGTCAGCTTTTGGGGATGGGTTGCGGCCAACCCAATCGTTTAAATTCGACCGAATTAACCATTAAACGCTGCCACGAAAATCTCTTAAATGAATGTAATCGACAAGATAATTGGGAAGATACAATTAAAAAGAAAATGGGTGAAGGCATCCTCGTTTCCGATGCTTTTTTCCCCTTCCCGGACAACATTGAAATTGCCCATGCAGCGGGAATAAAAACCATTGTACAGCCCGGTGGATCCATGCGTGACAAAAGCGTGATCGAAAAAGCGGATGAGCTGGGGATTGGAATGGTGTTTACCGGGATGAGGCATTTTAAGCATTGACGGGATTTTATTAGACAGGATCACAGGATCAACCGGATGGCTTTTTGACAGGATAACAGGATGATCAGGATAAGCTTTTGACAGGATAACAGGATGATCAGGATGAGCTTTTGACAGGATAACAGGATGATCAGGATAAGCTTTTGACAGGATAACAGGATCAACTGGATGGGTTTTAGACAGGATAACAGGATTAACTGGATGAGCTTTTGACAGGATCACAGGATCAACCGGATGGCTTTTTGACAGGATAA
>CAZSGO010000147.1:0-4914 GCA_964606395.1 uncultured bacterium | reverse complement strand
GATGCCTCAGTCTATGCCGACCTCTTTGCAGGTGACTTGATCGAAATGGGAGGCTACGTCAGCGAATATTCAACCACTCCTGCAAATATGACTGAATTCTTTCTGGTTGGTGACATCAATTTGCTAGGAACGGCTCCTCTGCCTGATACTGCTCTTGTCACTACCGGTGATTTACGTCTTCCGATTACTGCAGAACAATGGGGAACCGCTATGGTCCGTATTGAAAACGCACTTATCGTTGACAATGCACCGGCCTATGAGATCTTAGAGATCGATGATGGAAGCGGTTCTGTTCTAGTTGATGATGATTCCGACAGTTTAGCTGATTATGTATCTCCTCCCCCAATGACCCCGATCGAATCAATTACGGGATGGGTTTATCACCACTACGGATCATATGCCGATTCTTCAACATATAAACTAGAGCCTCTTTACGTAGAAGACATTGTACTTGGCGAAGGTCCCGCAATGCTGCTCTTCCCCTCACGTCTTCCTGCCAATATCCCGACTTCTTCACAAAGTGTCGTTGCATCCGTAACGGTTTCCACCTTGAGAAATGTTGATACGGCTAAAGTTTTCTATAAAGTCAATGACGGTGCTTTCACCTCTGTTGATATGGTTGATGCCGGATCCAACATCTGGTCGGGCACCATTCCGGCACAAGCTGATGATGCGATCGTAGAATACTATTTCTACGTGGTTGATGATTCAGCTGATGTATCCGCACTACCAAGCAATTATGCCAACGGAAAACTCTTTACCTATAAAGTTATTGACGGCGATCCCACCATCTACGATATTCAATACACATTTGCCGAAAGTGGATTAAGTCCTCTTCATGGTTGCAGTGTTGAATTCGACGCTTATGTAACCATGGATGGTTCCCTTGCTGCAAGCTTTAAAGATGATGCAAATAAAGGCGCCATTACGGTTGCCAGTGCACCCGGCGCATGGAACGGTGTTTGGATCCTTGCAGATCCTTCAGTACTTGCCACTTTCCATGAAGGTGATCTCGTTACCGTCACCGGTGTTGTTGATGATGACCATGAAGCATATTGGAAATGGCAGACAAATACCTATGTTGTCGGTTCAGCTGTCTTAAAGATCAATGAAACTCCGATTGGAACAACACCTGTAACATTGGCAGACCTTGCAGCCGATCCCGAATCATTCGAAGGTGTTTTAATTGAACTTGATGAAGACATGGAGATCAGCGCCGTTAACTCATATGATCTTACATTGAGCGACGGATCAGCTACATTCCTGCTGGATGATGATATGGTCGCAGATTCCATTCTTGATATCAACTTCCAGGAAAATGCTGTAGTCGGTGGAACCGATACCGTTGTAGTCGGTGATACGCTTAGCAGTGTTAAGGGTGTTGTCATGTTCAGTTACGGAACCATGAAGATCGAAGCTAGAAAATCGGATGACATCACTGTTAAGATCGAAGTCGTAGAACCCGGCGTTGCCGATGTTCCCGCTAACTTTGTTCTGCATCAAAACTATCCGAACCCATTCAATCCTGTAACAACCATTCGTTTCGACCTTGCAAATGCCACGGACGTTAAATTAACGATCTATGACCTCAGCGGACGTCGAGTACAAGAATTGGTTAATTCAAGCATGAATGCTGGTTCATATAATGTACGCTTTAATGCCGGTCACCTCAGTTCAGGTATGTATCTGTACCGGATCGAGACACCCGAATTTACAGCTACGAATAAATTATTACTCTTGAAATAGAAGGTAATTACTTACCCGCCCGTCCGCCCCGAACCCTCGGGGTCGTGACGAGGCGGGTTATAATAAAAAAGAAAAATGAATAATATCAAGCGACTACTATTTTCGATCTTTGTAACGGCTGTATTGCTGGTCTTGGCGGCTTGTGATCTTTTTCATCCGCCCCTGCCACCTTCAACGGCCCAAAATCTACCGCCTGAAACACATATTTCATTTTTCTATCATCCCGATACCACCCTCGGCCCGGGCGATTATTGGGTAAATAACGGTGACACCACATGGGTGCTGGACACTTTGATCATGGGTCTTGATACAACCGTTTCCGTTCAAGAGGTCAATTGGTGGGGCGATGACCCGGATGGAAATGTTATCGGTTACTATTATCGCTGGTCCTTTATGGACACAGCGATCTTCACTCAAGAAGAATCAGCAATATTTTATTTGCCGCTCAGAACTCAATTTGATATTTACAGTCTGCATGTCCAGGCAATGGATAATGACAGTCTGCTAGACCCTTCAGCGGCAGTGGTTTCTTTTCCCGTTTTCAATTCACCTCCAGAGGTAGAATGGAAACTCAATTCTCTTCCGGTCACTACCCGGTCAGAGGATTCATTACATTATTCTTTTACTCATCATTCGTTTTTCTGGGATATCTCTGATATTGACGGAAAACAAACCGTAACGGATGTTTTTTATGCCTTGGATGATACGACCGACTGGCAATGGCTTAGCGGGAACGAAACCCAGGTCATGATCACCGATATTCCACCGGGAAAACATAGATTTTATCTTAAGGTTAAAGATATTGCCGGTGCAGAGAGCAATACTATCTCTTTCCCCGATCCAGAAAGTGATGAATCGGAGATCAAAAGTTGGATCGTTAAAGAGCCCATTGGCGAAATATTGATCGTCAATGACTTTGCCGGAGATCAAGTTGTATACACTCATCAAAGTCTTTATGAAAGTATTTTTGATGATATTGTCGGCGAAACGGGCTATTCAGTTTGGGAGATTGGTGGAGCCAGTACCAATACTGCCAATATCATCCCCTACTCACCGGAAGATATAGAACTTAACCTGAGTACTTTCTCAAAAGTATTCTGGTTCACATTCCGCGGTTCCAATAGTTTAAATGATGCGTCATTGGCATTAACTCGCTTCATTAGAGATGGTGGAACACTATTTATGGATAATGCACAAAAAGTGGCGACCGGAAGCAGACCCGATACTGTTTGGACCTTTACGGATATTGATACGGTTTACCAATACAGCCCCACCGGCAGAATATACTCCGGAGTCAATATTAAAGGCAATTGGGGTGACACGAGCCTGAACAATCAGCTGGAATTACAAGTTTCTTCGACCGTTGCAGATAAACTTTATGCAATAGAACCGGGAAGCACCTCAACATTACGTTATTTCTTTGAACACGATTCATTAAATACAAGTGACTATAGCGGCACCCCACCCATTATGATCGAAACACCGATCGGTACGGGAAAATGCTATTATATGTCCGTACCGCTATATTACCTAAACGGCAACAACAACTTGGATGATCTTTTCAGACACGTTTTTGGGATAAATGAATAGAATGAAAAAATATTTAAGACACATTGCGATCTTTATTTTAATGGGCTTCATGGTATTTGCTCATGCCGCTACGATTCGGGGCGTTGTCACAGATGCAGAAACGAACGAACCGATGGCAGGCGTAAATATTATCTTAAGAGGAACTTATTACGGTGCTGCCTCCGGGATGGACGGCTCATATACCATTACCGGCATGGGTGGAGGCACTTATGATATGATGGTTTCTATGATCGGTTATAAGCAGCATATGCATGGTGGTATTGAGTTAAAAGCGGACGATAACATCCGAATGGACATTGCTCTTGAAACAACCGTCCTGGCTCTGGGTGAAGATGTGATCGTTGTTGGAGATAAACCGCTTATTGATGCTACGTCTACCTCTTCATCGGTTACAGTATCATCTGATGACCTGATGGGCAAGATCGTTGAAAGTGTTGCAGATATTGTCGGCCAGCAAGCCGGTGTATCCACGTCTAACAACGAGATCCATATCCGTGGAGGACGTGTAGATGAAAGTCAATTCATTGTTGACGGACTTTCCATTAAAGATCCTTTAACGGGCGAAACATCCAGTTTATACGTGAATCCGAATGCTATTGAAGAATTAGAGATCATTACCGGTGGATTCAATGCAGAGTACGGACAAGCGATGTCCGGTATTATAGATGTAAAACTTAAAGAAGGTGCTGCAGCTCCCGAAGGTTCTTTTCGTTATAAAACAGATCAAATATTTGGCGCAAGCGGTTTTTCAACCGATAATATTGAATTCACGCTGGGCGGACCGATCACAAAAGGCGAAAGTAAACTGCTCCCCGGTTATCTTTCTTATTTTGTCAGTGGTTATTTACTTCTATCAGATTCATATTTACCCGGTGCAAATCAATTGTATCCTTATCGCGAATGGATGAATATCATTACAGCGCGGCAAGAGAACAATCTCTCTACTATGGCAAAACTTTCTTGGAATTTAAATCAAAAATATAAATTTTCGATCTCTTATAACCAATCTGCCAATATCAACCAGGGATATTTTTCCAGCTCTTCTTTTCCTTATGCCTTTCAAGAGATCCTTGATAACTATCCTACCAATACAAGAGAATCCAAGGTTGTAAACGCACAATGGACCCATACGATCAATCCAAAATTATTCTATACCGTAAATGCCGGTTATTTCTTTACGTCTTTTCATAAAGCCGTACAGAACAAAGATTGGAAGGATTATGAAGAAGTCCTTGATATTGATCCAACTATATATCAAACACGTGATGAATTCGGTAATGTGGTAGTTTATACCGGTGATGAATTCTGGGATCATGGCGATGCCCCCTACTGGTATGATTATTGGAGCAAAAATTATACAATATCAAATAATTTTACTTATTACCCCAGTACAAAGCACAAAATGAAAGCCGGTTTTGAACATCGCTTCACCGAAATGCAGATCGTTGATATTTATAAACCATGGCTTGGTTCCGGATTGGGCGAAAGCTACGATTATTATAAAGTTCATCCTTCTGACGGCTCACTCTATCTTCAGGATAAGATCACATTTGAAGGTATGATCGCCAATATCGGTAT
>CAZSGO010000146.1:0-4945 GCA_964606395.1 uncultured bacterium | reverse complement strand
AAGAATCCAATATCCATTATGTGGATTATTCCGGTGTTATTGATCTTAATGAAGGTCTGAGAAGGATAGCCGCTTTAGTCAAGTATTTCAATGAACATAAAAAAGACGGAATGCCGATCAAGGTTCTGATGGATGCCAGAGACTATGTGAAATTCTCTCCTGAGACACATGATAAATTGGCCAAAATTTCACGTGAGGAACTCAACGGGAAATTCGAGATCGTATTAGCCGTATTAAATTCGGAATATGAAACCATCATATCCGAAAAAGAAGCCTGGTTCACGTCTGAAAAAAAAGCTATGGACTGGTTAAAATTCGCGATGGGATAACATTTTTTATTTATAGTTCATCGTTTATCGTTTTCTTACTCTCCCGTCACTCATTACTAGTCACTAGTTACTCATCTCTCTTACCGATCCCAGACTCCCGTATTTAAATTGATGCCTTTCTTTTCTTTGCTTGACCAAAGAAAAGAAACAAAAGAAAGTGAAACACACCCAATGGGGTCTTTCAGGAATATTATTTTTAGCTGGAGCTCCTTGATTGAAGATTCCAGATTCATGATTGATGATTCTTGAAATGATATTATTCACAGATATTTTTAAATAATCAGCCAAAATAAAACACTTCAATCAAATGTACGGGCGGGGCTTGACCCGCCCTTTATTATCGGGCGACTCGAGAGTCGCCCCTACATTTACATCTACTCAAGAGATTTACACTGTCTTACCGACCCCACACCCCCGACTCCCGAAAGATTTTGCATATCTCACATTTTTCCCTAAATTTCACATACACAGGAAAACCCAATGAAAAAATACACCACCCTCATCGCCTCCTTCATCATCATGCTCTGCACGGGCAGCGTGTATGCCTGGAGTATTATTGCTTCGGAGTTGATGTGTTGTTACGGCTTTACGGCTTTTCAGTCCCAAATGATCTTTGCCGCCATTATCGCGATCTTTCCTGTGACCATGATCTTTGTGACGCGCATCTCCCGGGATGTCAAGTACCGAACGCTGGGTTACATTTCCGGTCTGTTCTTTTTTGCGGGCTATTTTATTGCGGGACAATCGCAGGGGAATTTCTCTGTCATTCTGCTGGGCATCGGCGTATTGGCAGGCATTGCCACGGGCTTTGGTTACTGGCTGGCACTGACGGCTCCGGTGCAGTGGTTCCCGGATCGCAAGGGACTGATCACCGGGATCTCCGCGGCGGGATTCGGACTGGGTGCCATTTTCATGACCGCTATTACCGAGCGCATCTTGAACAGCGGAAACGATGTGATGCAAGTGCTGAAATTCATCGGACTCACCTATGGTGCTATCATAATCTTTTTCTCAAACTTTGTGCATCATGCACCCGAGCCCGAGCATGATATCAATGCCGAGCGTGTAAAAACAAGCCAATTGATGCACACACCTATTTTTAAAAAACTGTTCATCGGCATCTTTCTGGGTACCTTTGCCGGTTTGATGGTCATCGGCAGCCTGAAGATCATTGGTGAACAAAGCGGGATCATAACCCGGCATCTGATATTCAGTATTTCACTCTATGCTATTGCCAACTTCCTTGGCCGACTGATCTGGGGTTATGCCAGCGACCATATCGGCGCCAGCATCAGTATTTTTTTAGCGCTCATCATTCAATCTCTCGCTCTGATCCTGTTAAACATCATTCCTCTCAACGCTGTTTCCTTTCTGATCCTCGTCTTTTTCATCGGCTTCGGTTTCGGCGGCAACTTTGTCCTCTTCGCCAAAGAAACGGCTGAGCTCTTCGGTGTCAAGAATCTTGGCTTAATTTATCCCTTCGTCTTCCTCGGCTACGCCATTGCCGGCATCGCCGGTCCCATGAGCGGCGGGCATTTGTTTGATATTTCGGGAAGTTATTTTTATGCGATCATTTTGGCATCAGCAATGAGTCTATTGGGGGCATTGGTGTTTTTGAGGGAGTATTTCAAAGAACATAAAAATGCGACATGATCTGTCATCTCGATCCGTCAGCTGACGGAAGAGATCTATTCATGATATGGATATTTTTAGGAAGCAAAATTGGTAAATACGTGAAATCATCACAAAATACAGTAATAACTTTAATCTTACTTTCAGTACTTTTCAGTGCTTGCCAGCTACAAAACAAAGAATTTGTCCCCTCTTGGACAAAACATCTCGCTTAGCTCGATGTTCTGGAGTCCGGCGTCTGGGGTCGGTTCTATTCATCAATATCATTTGAATTATCCTTACTTCTCCTTATTTTATTCAAAAGTCTTGAAAATTAAATGGACATTACATGAAAAATATCATTAAGATCGTATTCATATTAACTATTCTTAGTTTACTTTTTACTTCTTGTACAAATCAGAATAAGGAATTTGTACCATCATGGTCGAAGGAAGTTGTATGGTATCAAGTTTTCCCTGAGCGTTTCAGAAATGGAGATGAAACGAACGATCCCAAAATGCAAGACATTATAGGCGCGGATCCGCAGGATCTGCCAAAAGAATGGCGGGTGCATCCCTGGGGCTCTGATTGGTATGAGCTGCAGGATTATGAAAAGGCCAACGGTGAGCCGGAGATGTGGAAGCATCTCTTGCGCCGGCGTTACGGCGGGGATCTGCAAGGCATCATCGACAAGCTGGATCATCTGCAGGAGCTGGGCATCACGGCCATTTATTTGAACCCGGTCTTTGTCTCTCCTTCGCTACATAAGTACGACGGCGAAAGCTATCATCATATTGATCCAAACTTCGGTCCCGATCCAGCTGGCGACCGCCGACTGATCGCCGAAGAAAACCCGCTAGACCCCGAGTCCTGGGTCTGGACTGCGGCGGATAAGCTGGCGCTGAAACTCATCGACGAAGTCCACCAACGCGATATGCGCATTATTTTCGACGGGGTCTTCAATCACATGGGCGTGCATAGCTTCGCTTTCCGGGATGTGATCGAGAAGCAAAAGGATTCCCCCTACGCGGATTGGTTCATTATTCATTCCTGGGATGATGAAGAAAAAGGCACAAGCTTTGACTACGCAGGCTGGTTCGGAGTAAAATCCCTGCCTGAACTGCGCGAAGATGAGAACGGTATTGTAAGTGGTCCCAAAGAGTATATTTTTGCTGCCACGCAACGCTGGATGAATCCCGGCGGCATGGGCACGGAGCACGGCATTGATGGTTGGCGACTGGATGTGGCCTTTTGTGTGGGGCATCCTTTTTGGAAGGACTGGCGCAAGCATGTGCGATCCATCAATCCCGAGGCTTATCTGACCGCCGAGATCGTGGATACACCCGAAAAGGTCAAGCCCTACATGCAGGGTGATGAATTCGACGGCGAAATGAATTACAACTTCGCCTTTGCCTCGGCCGAGTTCTTTTTTAACGAAGACGAGTCCCGCATTTCGGCAAGCGAATACGATAAAAAACTGGAAGAACTGCGAAATTTATATCCCGCGGGCGTGGCAGAGGTCTCGATGAACCTTTTCGGTTCCCACGACGCCAACCGCATCGGCTCGCATATTGTGAACCGCAACAACGGCATCGGTAATTTTCGTGACTGGGGTCACTATTTCGGCGCATCCAAACCCATCGATAATCCCGATTACTCGAGCAGAAAACCGCAGTCTGATGATATTGAACTGCAGAAACTCTTCGTCATCATGCAGATGACCTACCCCGGTGCGCCCATGATCTACTACGGGGACGAGGTCGGCATGTGGGGCGGCAACGATCCCGACTGCCGCAAACCCATGATCTGGGAAGATATCGATTACGAGGATGAAATTTTCCATGCCGACGGCAGCACGCACGCACCGGATAAGGTGGAAGTCAATCAAGAGCTCCTCGCCCACTACAAAAAAATGATCGCCATCCGCAATGAACACAAAGCATTGCAGCTGGGAACATACAAAACCATTTTCACTGACGACGGAAACGGCATCCTGATCTTTGAGCGTAAGTACAAGAGAGAGACAATTTTTGTTGTGATCAATAATGGGGAATACGAATATCAACTGGATGCTAAAACATTAGGGAATGGTGAATTCGTTGATTTGATTTCGGAAAAAATATTTGAAGATAAAATTCAAATCGATGCCAAATGGGGAGCGATCATAAAATAATACCCCGACGAATGGAGGGGTTGATCAAATTAAAAGCCCGGGATTGCATCCCGGCCTATGGGTGAATCAACCCTTCGACTAGCTCAGCGTTAATATGATACTCTTGTTATATCGGGCAACCTCTTCCTGCGCTTAAGCTACAGAGGACGGACATGTCACCCCTACATTTACATTTATAAAAATAATTTAGCGTTGTTAACCCATTTACAATCCCCTAATTTATATCATGAAAAAAATCTTCCTCACACTCCTCGGCAGCTACGGCTTAATGCTCCTCCCTTACATCGCTTCGCAAAACAGCGAAGGAGGGGGCTGGGATCTTTTCGATCTTTTCATCGGCGGCGCGATGCTTTTCGCACTCGGCATGAGCATTCAATTCTTGATGCGTAAATTAAAAGGTAAGAAAATCAGAATTCCCATTATCATCCTGGTTGTGTTAATCTTTATATTGATATGGATCGAGTTGGCGGTGGGGATCTTCGGGACACCTTTGGCGGGAAGTTGATCAAAAATAATTAAAAGCACAGAAGAGGATAAATTTGCAAACACGTAATATTAGATCGATCATCATTTTTATCGCCATGTTCGTTTTGAGCACTTTTTCTTTACAAGCACAGATTTCTTTACAGATCACGATCAGTGATTTGGATAGCAATGAGGGAAATGTTCTTCTTGAATTGCTTGATAAGGAAGGTAATTATATTAAGGGATTTACTGAGCCGATCATCAATAATGAATGTATCATTGAACTTGACAGCTTAGAAAGCGGGTGGTATTCGTTTAAATATTTTCATGACAGGAACATGAACAAAACGCTTGATACCTACTGGTT
>CAZSGO010000145.1:0-4973 GCA_964606395.1 uncultured bacterium | reverse complement strand
TTGAACTACTCTGTAGTTCATTTTCATATTGGCATTTTTCTATGCTATTTGACCCCTAGCGGGGTCTGGCTTCTTCAACCCCTGAGACGGGGTTGGGGTTTGTTGGACATAAGCGATGTACTGTTCTTTGACCCTTAATCGGGGTCTGGCTTCTTCAACTCCTCTGGAGTCGGTGCTTGTTAGTGATAATTGACTATATTCTTCTTTGACCCCTAGCGGGGTCCAGTTTCTTCAACCCCGTCGGGGTTGGGGTTAAGTTTAAACAAACGCTAAACTATTCTTCCATCTGGCGGCTATCGACTTATTTCATTATCATTGAAATATTCCCGCGATAACCTTAAATTCAAATCGATTCAATCATAATTAAGTGGAAATATCATGAAACACTTTCTTGAGAAACACAGTACTCGAAAAAACATCCTCATCCTTTTGGGGATCGTTCTGATCATTGAAGTCTTGTTCGGCATTCTTTTACCCAAGGGTGATAATGCCATCATGATAGACATGGCGGGCTCAACAAGTTCGGTCCGGATCTATGAGATCATTGCAAATTACGATGCCGATATGAAGCAAGCTTATATTACCGGCGCTTTTACACTGGATCTGATTTTTCCTATCGCGTATTTTTTACTCTTTGCTTTACTGCTTTTCACCTACTGGAAGAAGACATGGATGATCTTCCTTCCCTTAATGCAAGCGATCTGTGATCTGAGCGAAAATACCGGAATCGTCATTATGCTGAGATCCTGGCCCGAACAGCTAACAGGATTGGCGAACACCATTGTGATCGTTTCCTGGTTAAAATGGGGACTGGCCGGTATAACTGTCACGCTGATCATGATCGGATTGATACGCTCAGTGATCAATAAAAGGAGAAATGTCCTATGAAAGAGATCATGTTCATTCTTTACGTTGCCGATCAGGCAAAGAGTAAAACTTTCTACCAAGAAGTTCTTCATCTTGAGCCATCGCTTGATGTGCCCGGCATGACGGAATTCACGTTAAAGAGCGAGGTGATGATCGGACTAATGCCCAATGACGGCATCGCCCGGATCCTGGGTAATACACTTCCCCACCCGGCGGAAGGCAGCGGGATCCCGCGTTGTGAATTATATCTTAAAGTGGAAAATGCTCAAAGCTATATTGACCGTGCACTCCGTGCCGGAGCCGCGTTGGTGAGTCCCATGCTAGAACGCCCTTGGGGTGATTTAACCGCTTATGTCGCCGATCCCGATGGCCACGTACTGGCATTTGCCGAAGCATAAAAAAGACGCGATCTCTCGCGTCTCTTAATTTATCGTTCATAGTTTATCGTTTATAGTTTCTTCCTCATGATCGGCCGTGTCGGCGAACGTCTGGCCACCTCGACAAATCCGGCTCTTAAAAACGAATTGGCGATACCGGTCCAGGCAAATGCATCGGGAATGCCTTTAATGGGATCTGGTTCAACGGGATAGCCTTCAAGGATATGTGCCCCCCAGAACGCCGCATAATTTCCGGCGGCATTCAGGAGTTCCGTTGACACACCTGTTTTCCGATAGGCTTTTTGGATAAACAAACACACCACGGACCATACGGGCTGTTCGTCTACCGGTTTTAAAATGCGGGAATTGGCCAATACGGGAAAAACCTCCCGCGGAGCAAGAGAACACCAGGCAATGGGCATGCCCTCGTGATATGCCAGAATGCCCGGCACTTCCCCGCTGTCCACGATCGCTTTCATTGCCGCCTTGTTCTCAGCGCCTTTTTGAGCGGTGAAATCTTTCCGTCGGATTCGCCAATACATGCACCAGCATCCTCCGCAGGCGCCTTTTTTGCCAAAAAGCAGTTCCATATCGGACCATGTCTTTTGTGTAACGGGCTGAAAGCTTAATTCCAGTTTTTCCATCATCATGATATATCTAATTTTATTTTGACTGCCATTTTACCAGAAAGGTCGTTCCTTTTACTCCAATATCATTTCCACTATAGGACCACGTTCCCCAATGTTGTTCCAGAGACAAACGATTCACTAGACTTGTCCTATCCTTGTCTGCACCCAAAGCGTGCACTACGCTCATGATCAAATGGGAATAATTTATCCCGTAGCCCGAAGCGTTGAACAGCGTTGAGCCGTATGAGTGATCACCAAAACGCATGAACACCATATCATAAAAGCCTATCTCAATTGCATTTGCAAATTCATCTCGTTTCATATCGCGAGCATATTTAACATGCATCAGTTCAGTTTGGGCCGTATTGTCGTACAAGGACACATTCACATTAAAACCGAATAAATAATTATTTGTAACTTCGGGACCCAAATTCTTGAAAGTATAATGAATTCCGGGGGTTACATCCATGTGCAAGTCATGTTCAAAAAGTGTCATATTTCCCTTGTTAAAAGAAGCCAGAATGGGCCATTCTACAATAACGCCAATGTCCGCAGTCGTATTTCTGCTCATGCTCGTATCAGGATAATACAAATAAAGATTTTTTGCCGATACACCAATTGATGCATTGATAAAGGAATGATATGAAAGCGCGGCACCCAGACCGCCATAAAACAAGGTCATTGAAAATTCATCGGGAACATAAGCCCAATTCACCGTGGTCATTCCCAGTCCAAGAGTGAATTTCTCACCTACATGAAAGCCTCCGGCGATCGTTCCCGAGCCGAAGTGATCTAACCATTCCAAATTGCTTGTTCCGATCCCAATTTTATTTTTAAACGCAAACAGAGCCGTGGCAGCGGGATTTTCCCACATTCCCTGAGGATCGTCAGTCCATATATTTGCAAAAGATCCGCCCATTCCCAAAGCTTGAGCACTTGGCGAATATCTGTCTTCACTCATAGTATCCATAAACGGTGCGGGGGCTGCACTAAGAGTAACGAAAAGTACAATACTAACCAGCGAAAGAATGATCTTGAACGAATTCTTTTTCATTAGAAGCTCCTTAATGGGGTTGTAAAACACTGTATTATATTATTTGGTCTACTTATTTCAATATACACATTTTTTTATAATCCACCACGTTATTATCTATTTCAAGCGTATAGACGTAAACGCCACTGGGCAGATCATGAGACCTAACTACGGCTTTGTACGTACCGGGCAAATGCCGGCTTTCAGCGAGCGTTAATTTCTCGTGTCCCATAATATCATAGATTCTGATGCATGCCCGGCAATCCTTGCTAATGCTATAATCGATCACCGTAAGTGGATTAAAGGGATTGGGATAGTTCTGGTTCAGGACACAGCTGTTGGGGTAGGAATTATTGATCCGGGTCTGAAAATTGATCTGGGTAAGGTTATTGATATGCGCATCGGGAATTACCCTTTCAAGCTTGATCTGACCGACATCCCGGGCATACCATTCATACTCGAGCCAAATCGTGCTGTCCAGGGAGTCCTTCCTGAATTGTCTTCTTAAGATGCAATTATTGAAGGTGCCGGCATTCGTTGTAACCGTTTCACTTACACTTATAACGGTATCTTGATAACGTACCCCCATATAAGTGGTATCGGTGCAGAATCCCGCTTCCAAAAATCCTTCGTGGAAGAAGGGATATTCAAAGGGGTAGATAATTGCAGAATCCAATTCCCTGGAGTCTCCCATGCCGACGGCGCCGATCATAATGGTACCGGTGCTGTCCTCCCGAAGCCAAAATACATGAAAGATCAATTCTTCCTCCGGATTATTATCCAGAAATTCCGTCCCCACTTGTTTGTAGAACAGTTTGCCAAAAAGCGAATCTGTTCCTTCGATGGTCTCATAGACCGTTCTGGGATACCATGAAGATTCCAGTTCCCCTGCACGATAAACGAGCCGATTACCCGGTTGCAGCGGCATATAATAATCTGCCGGGGTTTCGCCGGTGGTGATAGTGGCAATCACCCACAAAACAACCAGGGTCAATGTGAAGTGTTTCATTTCACTCTCCTCGTTTTTGTGTTTCTAGTAATTTTCTAAAATGTCAAACAACCAAAACCTGCCGGAGATCCATATCAATCGTTACCGTATTCTTTTTACTGGTTTATATGTCTAATAAATCAATATATTACTTGTCATGTAAAAGCACAAAGAATTTTTTTAACCGGAATTTAATACATCTATGGCCATAAACTCTCTAACGCAAATATTCTTTTCCCCCACCGGAACCACACGAAAGGTACTTTCGGCCATAGCCGAAGGGATCAATTCCCTCGAGATCAAGGGTTACGACCTCACACCTCCCGATCAACGCGATCATTTTCAACTGACCCTGGAAAAAGAAGATGATATTGTTCTTTTGGGTGTTCCCGTTTATGAAGAACACGTTCCCGATCTATTATGGGATGCCCTTAATAGCATTGAAGCAAACGGACAATCCATTATTCTCGTCGCTGTTTACGGTAATATCGGCTTCGGTTTATGTTTAAAAGAACTGGAAACCTGGGCAAAGCGTGTCGGTTTCAAAGTTATAGCCGCTGCCGCTTTCATTGGAGAACACAGTTTTTCACATAAAGAGCTTCCTTTGGCCGAGGGTCGTCCGGATATCGAAGATATGAGAAAAGGCCGGGAGTTCGGGACCTCAATAGCGGCAAAATTTGAAAATGACATTTTACTAAGTCCCGATATTCCGGGACACCTACCCCTAATGGGACACATCCTGCCCAAGAACAGTGCAAAATTCTTTGCTGATTACCCCGAAGCGGATATGAAAATATGTACACGCTGTATGCGCTGTTTGAATATCTGTCCCTCAGGCGCCATAGATCTTGGAACGCTTAAGATCGACCGCAGCGTATGTCTTCATTGCTTTGCTTGCGCAAGGGTTTGTGCACCCAAATCCAGAAAGATCAAATTCAAGCTGAAAGCTTTGGTCAAGAATGTATTGACGCTTCAGACAAGTAAGAGAAAAGAAGCTGAGATATTTATTTGATTATTGCATTGACTCAATGGGAAAAGTTATGATTGACTCAATGAGAAAAGTTATGATTGACTCAATG
>CAZSGO010000144.1:0-4991 GCA_964606395.1 uncultured bacterium | reverse complement strand
GAGCATGAGTTCCTTCAACATTTCTGTCGATGGCTTTTCCAAGATCATGCAAAAATCCGGCGCGTTTTGCCATTTGTCCATCCATACCCAATTCGGCAGCCATCAATCCTGATAACCAACCAACTTCGATGGAATGTTTTAATATATTTTGTCCATAAGATGTACGATATTTTAAAGAACCGATATGATGCATCATTTCGGCGTTGAATGGAGGTAAAGCCAATTCCATGGTAGCTTCTTCAGCTGCTTGGATAATAGATTCTTCAACTTCCTTGCTTGCTTTTTCGATCATTTCTTCGATGCGCGCCGGATGGATTCGACCATCGGCAATGAGTTTTTCCAATGCAATTCGCGCTACTTCGCGACGAACCGGATCAAAACCTGACAGTACGACCGCTTCGGGTGTATCATCAACGATCAGTTCTATGCCGCTGAGTGCTTCAAAGTGACGAATATTACGTCCTTCACGACCAATAACGCGACCCTTCATCTGATCATTTGGAAGCGCAACAACAGCAACGGTAGATTCTGATGTATGATCTGCAGCGGAGCGCTGAATAGCTTCAATAATGATCTTTTTAGCTTCTTTGTTAGCATTCAAGATCGCTGATTCTTTAATGTCCTTAACCTTAACCTGAGCTTCAACCCGCGCTTTTTCGTACAGACTGTCTTTTAATGTTTGCTTTGCTTCGTCACGGGACAGCCCGGCGATCTTTTCAAGTTTACTCTGTTGTTGGTCAATAAGTGCTTCGATCTCTTCTTCACGTTTATTGACTTCCTGCTCTTTTTTCTTCAAATCGTCATTATATTTTTGAAGTGAATCATAACGCTGATCAATACTTTCTACCTTGCGTTCCAGATTACCTTCACGTTTCTGAAGTTCTCTTTCAGAGTTCCGAATATCCCGAAGTTTTTCGTTATATTCATCTTCCGATTTCTGCTTAATGCGAATAGCTTCGTCTTTCCCCTCGAGGATCAGTTCTTTCTTAAGTGTTTCACCTTCTTTTCGTGCGCTTTCAAGCATGTCAAATTTATAGTTCTTCATACTACCGAATCGGGATCGGTATATAATAATCACAATAAACGCAGCTAAAATTGCGGATATTACACCAACAATAATAGGTATGACGACATTCATGTTTACTCCTTTTTTAAACGGAGCAATTAGGTAATATTGAGATGATCATCGATACATTTGATCAATGATTCAGAATGGCTCTGAATGTATTCCTCAATGGATTGGTTATCTTGCTTCAAT
This sequence comes from uncultured bacterium, assembly GCA_964606395.1. Classification (GTDB taxonomy): domain Bacteria; phylum Fidelibacterota; class Fidelibacteria; order Fidelibacterales; family Fidelibacteraceae; genus M50B103. Next base: position 3,733 of record CAZSGO010000144.1, on the reverse strand, counting down.
TGAAATAATTCACCGGCGATGTTCAAAGCGGCAATAATGGCAACTTTATCGATAGTTGTCGTTCCGGGCATGTTCGCTCCGACTTCCATCATTTTTTCATTCACAAAGTCCGCGACCTTGAGAATGAATTCCGGATCTTTCCCTTTGAGGGGAAACTCCTGGCCATAAATAGTGACCTTTAAGGGTTTATCCTCCGGAAATTCCAGTTCCACGGTATTGGGGTCGGGGTCATACTTCTGCATGTTCGATCCACTCCGATATTTGCGCCAACTTTTGGGTAATTCTTTCCACCTGACTTTTACTCAACGCAGATGTATCATTACCCGAAGTTCCCTGCTGTTTTGAAAGAACATCGAGGGTTTGGTGTATTTTTTTTTCTAAAAGTTCAAAAGAGCTGATATCCATTACCTTAACTGAGCTCCATATTGATTCTTTAACCGTTCAAATAACTTATTCATCACATCATCGATCACTTCATCCTTCAGAGTTTTTTCATCACTTCTGAATTCCAAGCGAAGAGATAATGCCTTTTTATCTTTTCCAAGTTTCTCATCATCAATGTACACATCATAGAGCACAAGGTCAACGAGATATTTGCCTCCATTTTGTTTTATCTCATTAAAAATGCCGGCTGCTTTGGATGTTTTATCCATGACCAAAGACATGTCACGAAAGATCGAAGGAAATTGAGGTACGGGATCATATTGTTTTTTTGGATTGTACCAATTAAACAATTTTCCAACCTGTAATTCCATAACGACAAGCGGATACTGCAGTTGTAATTTTTCAAACTGCTCCATTTTATATTGTCCGATCTTACCGATAACGGCTTTCTTAACTACAATATCATATAATATTTCGAATTCGTCCCGATTCGTATTCTCTTTGAGCTTATAGTTAAAATTCAAGCTAGCAAGAAGATGCTCAAGAATACCTTTCATGTAAAAAATATCGGCAGGCTTATCTTCACCTGTCCAATTCAATCCCCATACGGGTGCAGAACAAAGAACACCAAGATTATAATGCTCTACCGCATGTGTTTCGCTAAAATCATTTTTTTCAATAACATTCGCAAGCTCGAACAAACGAATATTATTTCGTTTTTTTAATGCATTTGAACGCAAAGAGCCCAAAAGAGGCTGAACCATATCGGTGCGAAGCATATTCATTTCAGCTGATAGCGGGTTTAATATCTTCAGGGGTGTATAACCCCAAATACCTGACGTTGCGACCGTCTCATTGACCAGAGAGTTGTTTACAGCCTCATGCATGCCGTATCCCACAAAGAAATTTCTGAGACCGGTTAAAAAAGGATGGAATTTATCATATTCTTCTGCGACAGATATGGTCATTCTGCTCATGGAAGGGATCTTATCGAGATTATTGATACGTAAGACCTCTTCAATAAGATCGATCTCCCGCTCAACATCCGGACGGAAAGTCGGTATTTTAACCGTTAAAGTATTGTCTTCATCTTTAATAACGTCAAATTCCAGACGCTCCAGTGTTAGCTTGCAATCATCTTTGGAAATATCAATACCGGTAACACGCTTCACATGATCAATACGTAAGGAAGCGGTTAGGGGTTCAATTGGTTCGGGGTAGATATCGATCAGCCCTTTTGCCAATGTTCCGCCGGCCAATTCCATGATCAGAGATGCTAAACGATCTTGCGCATAGATCAGCGTTTCGTTAGGATCGGTTCCACGCTCAAAACGTTTTGATGCATCGGTGGATAATTGTTGTTGTTTTGATCCCTTGCGGATCGCAGCAGGTGTAAAATAGGCACTCTCAATAAGCACATTGACCGTATCATCGGAAACTTCCGATTGTGTACCGCCCATGATACCCGCAAGTGCAACAGCCTCTTCGCCATCGCAGATCAAGAGCATATCCTGACTTAATTCACGTTCTTTATGATCGATCGTCGTCAATTTTTCATCTTTATGTGCAAATCGAACGTTGACTGCATGCCCCTTCAGCTTATCAAAATCAAAAGCATGTAGAGGATGACCGGTTTCCATGAGGACATAATTTGACGCATCAACCACATTATTGATCGACCGTAAACCCAAGGCCTCAAGACGATCTACCATCCATTTGGGTGAAGGACCGATCTTAACATTTTGAACGACTCGTGCGGTATATCGGGGACATCCGTCTGTCGATTCAATGTTTATATTTGCTATATCGTTTATTGAAGGACCTTGTTCATCCAAGCTAATGGGGATCTTTTTAAATTCTTTTCCTGTGATCGCGGCGATCTCACGCGCAACACCCCAATGGGACATTGCATCCGGGCGATTTGCGGTGATATCAATATCTAAAATTTTGGATGACGTAAAATAATCTCCAAACGGTTTTCCTATCTCATGCTCGCCTTCCAATACAATGATCCCGGAATGGTCATTACCAAGTCCAAGCTCATCTTCGGCACAGATCATACCAACAGAGGGTTCACCACGTAGTTTGACAGCTTTTATCTGGAAATCCGGTGTTAACTGAGTACCGAGTGTCGCAACCGGGACAAATTGACCCGCATCGACGTTCGGGGCACCACAAACGATATTCAAAATGTCTTCACCACCGACATCAACTTTGCAAACCGAAAGAGATTCAGCATTGGGATGCGCTTTTCTTTCCAGAACTTTTCCAACGACCACACCTTCGGGAATACTTTTGCCAACTTCTTTGACAACACATTCCAATCCGGCAATGGTCAGTTTTTCCGCCAGGTCATCCAGCGACATGTCAATATCAATATAATCTTTTAGCCAATCTATCGAAACGATCATTTTTTTCTTCCAAATTTAGAACTGTCTCAAAAATTCCACATCATTTTCAAATAAAAGACGTATATCATTGATCCCCAAACGCATCATGACCATACGCTCAACACCCAAACCAAATGCATACCCCGTATATTTTTCGGGGTCATAATTCACTGCTTTCATGACATTCGGATCAACCATACCACACCCCATGATCTCCAACCAGCCCGTATTTTTACAAACACGGCATCCTTTTCCGCCACAAAGGAAACAGGACACATCAACCTCAGCCGAGGGCTCGGTAAAAGGGAAATAAGACGTGCGGAATTTGATCTTTACATCCTTGCCGTAATACATGCGGCAAAATAACTCAATGGTGCCTTTAAGATCTGCAAAGGTAATATCTGTATCTATGTAAAGACCTTCTATCTGATGAAAAAGGCAATAGGATCGTGCCGAGATCGCTTCGTTGCGAAAAACTCTGCCCGGGGCAACGATACGTACGGGCGGTTCATGTTTGGACATATACCGCGTTTGTACCGGTGAGGTATGAGTTCTTAATATGCCGCCACCTTCTGTGTAGAAGGTATCTTGCATATCACGGGCCGGATGGTTCGGCGGAAAATTCAACGATTCGAAATTGAACCAATCCGTCTCAACCTCAGGGCCATAAGCAATATCAAACCCCAAACGCTGAAAAATAGATAACATATCATCCACCGCTTGGGTTAAAGGGTGCCTTGAGCCCTTAGGCATTGAATAACCCGGCAAGGTATAATCAACCCATTCTTTTTTTAAGGTATTTGAAGTAAATCCGGAAATTTTTGCATCAAAATCAGATTGCAGATCGATCTTAAGTTTATTTAGCAATTGCCCTACAACTTTTCTCTCCTCAGCGGGAATATCCCCCATTGTTGAGAAAAGAGAGGCAACCTTACCTTTTCTACCAAGAAATGTATTTT
>CAZSGO010000143.1:2268-5006 GCA_964606395.1 uncultured bacterium | reverse complement strand
CCTCTTCCTCCAGCAATTGCCTATCCTCATATCGTGGCGCATCATCCAGCCAAACAAAATCCGACGCCAGATCAATGGCCTCGCTCTTCAATCTGCGCCAGGTCGTGGCTTTCACCGCTTTCAGCTTTTCCAGGGTCTCCGCATCGACAACCTTCGCCAACAATCTTAACACCGGTGCCGTATCACCTTTACAGTAGGAGCTGAGAAAATAGCAATCGAAATGCTGAGTGACAAAATCGATGAATTCCGGCAGGCCTTCGGCCGCTTGGTGAGTGTAGCCGGTGAGTATTACTCCATCAATATCGATATAAAGCTTCTTCATTTATTTTAATCTACTTTAATCTTTTTACTTTAATCTTTAATCTTGCGAACGTAGTGAGTATACCATCAATGTCGATGTAGAGGGTTTGCACAATATGTATGGATTTGGCAAGTTAGATGGACAAATTTAAATATGAGAATTTGAGGGAGGTTAATTATAGTGAAAGCGACAAGATGCAATCATCACATCGTTCCCAGAGACTTTATAAACAAGACGATGACTATGATTGATTCGTCGGGACCAATACCCTGCCAGATCGTGTTTCAAGGGTTCGGGTTTGCCTAATCCGGAATGTGGTGTTCGCTTTATATCTTTTATCAGAGAATTTATCTTTTTAAGGATGGCTTTGTCCTCTTCCTGCCAGGAGAGATAATCTTCCCATGCCTTATCCGAAAATAAAAGTCGCATTATTCCTCGATCAATTCTCTTTCACTTGACTGGCCTGCATCAAGTTGGGCGATAGACTCTTCAAGATGTTGCCGGTTTGCCCGGGTACTCAATAAATAAGCTGTCTCCATCATTGAATTGTATTCATCTAAAGAGATCACCACCGTTCCTTTGCCCGCGCCTCGCTTCACGATCAAAGTCTCGTCATTTTCTTCAACAGAATCCAGATAACCTTTTAGTTTGGTCCTGAACTCCGAGTAGTTTGCTACTAACATGTATTTTTTCCTCGTTTCTTGTTTACGTACAATATTAAGTACTTTATTATGTATTTACAAGAAATTTATTCGGGAAAAACATAAGCCAGAAACCACAGATTGCCCTGCTCTGCTTCGGCGTTCAGTCAAGCGCAGATCCACGCAGATTAATTACAAGAACCCAAACATATCATGCCTCTTTCTTTGAGCAAAGCTATTTGTTGTTTTACTGTTTTAGCGGTTTTTTTTGGCATAAATAAAAAATGACCCGCGAGCAGTTCTTATGGTATGCAGCACGGGTTCTGTTACTGGTAAATTATAAGGTTTTATATCCTTATGCAAGTATTTTTTCATGTGTGTTATCTTGCGTTTCATGAGTAAATATAAGGCAAAAACCATTCAATTTTTATGTTTGTTTCCATACTGTGATGAGCGTCACATAATCAGAAGATTGAAGGTTGAATATAAAATATAAACCACAGATTTCACAGATTACCAGTCTTCGTCCGTCAGCTGACGGACTTCGGCTGGCAAGCGTTTATCGTTTATCATTTATCGTTTCTTCTTCATTCACTTCCATTCGCGGTGTTATTCTCTGTGGATATTCAGAAAGAAAGGAAGAGCGGGACATTTGATCTTGCTTGCTTTTAAGAGGGGTCAATGAAAATTCAAGTCCAACTGCCTCAGCTATTTCAACCATTCTAATAACAGAAATGTTTGGAGTTTTATTCAATAATTGGGAGACCGCAGATCTTGATTTGCCCAACTTTCTAGCCAGATCAGCTTGAGTGATATTTTGCTCTTCCATTCGAGTCAAAACATGATGATAAAACTCAAAAATGATATCCCAGGCTTTATCTTCAGCCGTCAAGTCTGCACTTAGAAGATCATTTACTTTCTTTTCGATATCTTTCAAAGGCTTTTTCATATTTCCTCATTTTATCTTCAATTACTGTGTATACTTCTTCACCTAAACTATCTTTTTTCTTTTTTCGATAGTCAAAAAATATTATATGGTTCCCGAATTTTCTAAAAAAGAAAAATCGGTGTGGCATCGGCTTTATTTCACCGTATGGATGATGCCATAGTTTATATTGAATTTTTTTAGACTTACATTCATCGTTTATTATCATTTGAGCAAAAAGTCGTTTTGTAATACTTAATGCTGTTTTATCAAGTTTATCAAGATTTTCAATTACATCTGATCTGCCATTATCAACCACATAATATAGAGTGTTCAAGGCTTTAGTTCCCGAAGGAAGTGGAACTGATATTTTTTTAAACTCTATTTTGTTTCCTTTCAAATCACAACCCTTGATGTTAATGTATTACTTAACAACATACAAGAAAAAAGTATACTAGAAAAGTATATTTAATTACTTTTTTCTATTAGTTTCAAAAATAAGATTACCAATTAACTCATGATCACTAGGTTAGAACATATGTCAAATCATTCAAATAATCAAATTGGATTTACATTGCGTGATGTGTATCACAAAGCCAGAAGCTAGAAGCTGGAATATAATATAAGATATAAACCACAGATGTCGCAGATTCCGCAGATGAAGAACGTTATTAGTTATTAGCTAAAACGCCTGAAAGGTGTGAAATCTCTCTTCCAACCGCTCACGGTCGGGATAGTCTTTTGTGTGTTTGGGCAAAATAATTTTCTGATTATTCATTTCCTGTATCCCATGTTTTAGCATAGGACCATCGACCTCACGTAAAATATCTTCCCGGACTTTTATCTGATAATCAGGTGAAATACCAATAAT
>CAZSGO010000143.1:0-2258 GCA_964606395.1 uncultured bacterium | reverse complement strand
GCAGATTGCACAGATGACATCGTTTATAGTTTATAGTTCATCGTTAAAAAAGCCGCTCACGGTCGGGCCTGCCTTTATTGTACGACTAATGATCTAAAATACTCTCTCGTCTCTTTATCCGTACAATAAATATAGCACCCCTTCATTCCACGGGTCATGAGGGTTTTGTAGGTATTTTTAATTAACGAACGTATTTTTTCTTTGCCTTCTTCGGTATCGATGATCTGCTTATAAGCGTGCATGGAACGGTCACCGGAGGATCTTTTGGCGGGATAGACCATGACCTTTCCATCGCGGACGATCAGATCGTCACCAATGATCACGCCGACATGACTTAGTTCCAGTCCCTGGCAGGTGTGGATACAGCCAATTTGTTCGATCGAGTTGGGCTGCATGATCCACAGACTTCCATCCACGGAGAGATTCCATTGTTTTGCAAAGTTATATTCCGGAAAAACAATATCCATTGCATCTTTTTGCTTTTTGCTTTTCCAGTCCCAGCAATACCCGGCAACCAATCGTGCCTTATTGTCGATCTTATTCTTTTCTTTGATCAGGTCAAATAATTGATTGGGATCATCCATGACCCTGAAATCATAATCCACATTGTTGAGATCGACATTTGCCGTTTCTCTGATCTGCAGGGCATTGTCAATAAAGGCCAGATATCCATCGGAACCGTTGCATCGAAATTGGGACGGCAATTCGTATTCATGAATATCGGCATTTGCCTTTTGGGCCCATTTAATGATCTCTTCTTTTGTCCCGATATCCAGCATATGAATACGCTGATCCTCATCAATAAAGAACACGGAACATGCCGCAGCGTTGATGATCTCTTTGATCTGGTTTTCACCTTTATTTCTATAGAGACCGGATTTATCGTTCAGGCGGTGTGATTCATCAACGATCAAACAATCGAATGTATTGTTGGGCGTATCAACATACCGACCGGATCCCTGGAACATGGAATCAAAACGGCTTCTTCTCAAGGTACCCGTTAATTTGCTTTGGTATACGGCTCTGGGCGCAGCATTTTTGGTTACATACTGGGTAAGTAATTCTTTTTTTGTAATATCCACAAGAAGATTGATCGCCACGACCGATTTACCGGTTCCCGGACCGCCTTCAACGATCATGACTTGTTTTTTTGGCTTATGCTTTGCCGTTTGTGCCAGAAACAGAGCAGATTCATACACCACTTTTTGTTCATCGACCAGGGTGAATTCGGGATTCCCTTTGATCATGGAAACCAGCGCATCGGCCAGATGTTTTGACGGCCGGATCTCGCCTTTGTCAATGCGGTACATGATCTCGCCGTCATCGCCATGCTTGACATATTTTTTAATGAATTCGCGGAGTTCCAGCCTGTCCCGTTTTAAGAACACGGGAGCCTTATCTAAATACTCCTGATAAAATGGATGTTTGATCACCGGATCTTCTTCATAATTATGAAGAAAAGCACAGGGTTTAAGGGTAATATGTTCTTCCCTGACCGGGACCGAGAAATCCTCCAGCATGGCCGCATAGGACCATACCTGATAGGACGGATGGCTGGTTTCATGCAGTCCCTTGCCCAGAGCCGTCTTTACAATGCCGTCCTTCTCCGTTAATTCGGCAGTGGTCCATTGCTTTAATTCCACGATCACGACAAAGGCATGATCATGATCATCGGTTCCCGAAATAATAAAATCGATACGTTTACTGGTTTGCGGGATCTGACATTCAATAGAAATGCCCGCATTGGCCGGAATGGCCTCGTCATTGATCACATTTGCCATAAAATTCAATGAATTCCACCAGGAATCGATCTCTTTCTGTCCGGTACTTTTATGTAATTTTCGTTGAAAACCTTCAAGAATGATGCGGTCGATATCTCCGCTATCCACATCGGCCTGAAATTGTTTTTTTATAGCCTGATAAACGATCATAGTTCGCTGTACTTTTTGGCATTACCCTTGGATTTTTCAACCGGATATTTTTCTTCATTGATCCTGATCTTCTCTTCTGCCGCCTCGATCAGATCGATATCATATTTATCCGCCAGCATGATCAGATAAATGAACACATCGGCGATCTCATGTTTGATCTTTTCGACTTTTTCAGGTGGCAAATTTCGGCTTTGTTCCTGGGTCAGCCATTGAAGTTCTTCAAGGATCTCCGAGACCTCAACCGATAAGGCCATGGCCAGGTTTTTAGGAGAATGGAATTGGGACCAATCCCTGTCTTTTACAAATTCTCGTAATATTAGTTTAATA
>CAZSGO010000142.1:0-5032 GCA_964606395.1 uncultured bacterium | reverse complement strand
CATTATATGTCATAAGCGTTTTGAATTTCGCATTTTTTCTGTATTTTTACAAGAAAGAAATCAGAAGACAGTAGGCAGAAGACAGTAGGCAGAAATATCATTGTAATTAAAGGGAATTATGAAAAATAGATCAAGCATATTATTAGTATTAGTAAGTATTCTTTTGTTTTTCTCATGTGCGGAAAAAACCATTCCCGATCCACCCGTTCTGACGGATAAATGGATCACGATGTATGATGCCGATGCCGAAGGAATTACTCAAAAATGGTATAAGGAATTCCCGACTACCAATTTCTCGGGATCCACATGGGATGACTGGCAAATGCCCAATGCGCGCTACCGTTGGCATAAACAACGTTTTAGGGTAGGCGATCTTGATAGCACCTCCTGTTACTACCTTTCCTGCAATACCGTTGCCAGTCCATCGTTGATCTGGCTGAACGGCATATTGATGGACCAGGTCAATTATACTCAAAGCTATATTCTTGATATTACCTCATCTTTGACGGGAAATGAATATAATGAACTTGTGATCCGAAACGAATTTGCCGATGAATCGTTTGGTATCCATGAGTTGAAGATCGAAAAAAATCTGGGCGATACGTGTCTGATCGAAAAGACATTGGACTATAACTCTATGCCCCTATACCATGAATACCAGAATTATGTAGATGACCTGATCATTTATGAAGCATTTCCGCGACAATTTACGGGCGGAAATTTCACCGGTATCCAAAATATGGCATCCCGTTTGGACCAGTTGGGTATCAATATGGTCTGGCTGATGCCCATACATCCCATCGGACAAAGCCATAAAGTCGGAACCCTGGGCTCCCCTTATGCCGTTCGTGACTATTTTACAACGAATTCTCGCTATGGTTCTATGACACAATTCAATTCTTTAAGATCCATGCTACACCGGAATCACATCAAGCTTATGCTTGACGCACCCATATCATACTCGGCGGTAGACCATTCATGGGTAAGGGATTATCCCAATTATTACCAAAAAGACGAAGAAGGAAATATGATTCAGCCGGCAGGATATAAAAATAAAGATATCTTTGCCTTCGACATGAGCGATTCCACGCTTCGCGTTAAGCTCATATCTTATCTTGATTTCTGGCTCGAACAAGGAGTCGATGCTTTTAGGCTGAATGGCAGTAAAGACATGGATGCCGAAATATTTCAGGAATTCAGGGACCATTTTACCGATAAGGGAAAAGACCCCTTTCTACTTTCCGATGGATCGCAAGCCGATCATTTGCTGTTTGGACTTGATGCCGTAAGCGGTGATGCTTTATACGAAGCCTTCAGGGATATCTCGGAAGGAAGATCAGATGCACGCCGGATAGGTGCCACATTGGCCGATGAGATCAGATCATATCCCGAAGGTTCAAAAATACTTCATTATGCGGAAAATCATGATACGCCCCGCGCCATGAGAAGCATGGGCGTTGATGATCATCATCTTGCTTTATTTACCATTTTTACAGCTCCCGGTATTCCCATGATCTATTGCGGTGAAGAACTGAACAATCCACCCAAAATGAGCTTACACAATAAAACGGATGTCAATTGGTACAATATTTACTGGCCGACCTATAATTTGATCTCAAAATTATCCAAATTCCGCAAAGAATCACCTATACTTACCCATGGCGACCTTCACCAGATCGCCGATACCAAAGCCATTGGCGGTTTTTCACGTCGCTATCGCAACGAAACCTGGTTCGTTCTGATGAACTACAGCAATACCGAACAAACATATCAGATCGATGTAAAGACGACGGTATTTTCCGACGGGACCTCAGGCGTTGTTCAGAACGGCAGAGTAAAGTTGAAAGCAAAGGGATATTGTATAGTGAAGTGACATTAGTACGATCGGTTATTTTTTTTCTTACTATTTTTTAAGTTGATTTTATTTTGCTCTCTTAATTATATTATTTAGGATCAGTTGATCATATAAAATGATTTTTCAATACTAAACACGTGAGGATAACATGAAATTTGGTAAAGCTATTTTCTTTGGGCTATTCATACCAGTACTTTTTTTAAATTGTTCATTTCAGACCGGTTTGGATGTTGCCGCTAAAAATGATTTTTCAATATTTAAAGGTAAAAAAGTTGGTGTTGTGACCAACCATACCGCTGTAAACGTTAAAGGCGAACATATCGTCGATCTGATGTTTGATAAAGGAGTCAATATCAAAGCGATCTATGCGCCTGAACATGGATTCAGAGGTAATGTAGAGCGTGGCGTTATCATTGAAGGATCGAATATCGATCCTGCCACCGGTGCAGAGGTCTTTAGTATATACGGAAACAACCGAAAACCTTCCCCTGAAATGCTTCAGGGAATCGATTTGATCGTTTTTGACATCCAGGATGTCGGGTCTAGATTCTACACTTATATTTCTACCTTGGGTATGGTCATGGAAGCGGCCGGTGAGAACGGCATTCCGGTTTATATTCTTGATCGGCCAAATCCGATCGGAAGGCTGGCGGAGGGACCACTCATGCAGCCCGAATTCGTTTCCTTTGTAGGACAGTATCCCATTATCCTTCGCCATGGCATGTCCATTGGCGAATTAGCCCTGATGTATAAAGATAATGGTTTTATCAATGCAGCCGATCAGCTTGAATTGCACATTGTCGAGATGTCCAATTGGAATCCCGATAAGCCTTATTCAAGCTACAAATTACCATGGATCGCCCCTTCCCCTAATATCAAGAACGTTAATGAAGCGCTTGTCTATCCCGGTACTTGTCTGTTTGAAGGGACGAATTTTTCCGAAGGCCGCGGTACGGAACATCCGTTCGAGTGGGTCGGAGCCCCTTATGTAGATCCTGAGAAAGTCATCATGGAATTATCGAAAAGAGATATTAAAGGCGTTAAAATAGAACCCGTTACCTTCACACCGATTGACATCCCAGGAACTGCATTGAATCCTTCATATAAGGATATCGAATGCCATGGATTGTCCCTGACGGTCACGGATCCCGTTCATTTCAAATCGTTGGCATTCGGCGTGCATTTGATCAGCGTACTGATAAAACTCTATCCCAATAATTTTATAATTGATCGTCCTGAATTTCTTGGAAATCTATGGGGAAATGAAAAAGCCGCCATCATGTTCTCAGAACATAAAACAGCTGAAGAGATCATTGCCAGCTACTATGATGAATTGAACGATTTTGTCAATTTAAGGAAGAAATACCTGCTGTATTGATCTTATCTATACAAATGATATTTTTTGGACATGTCTTTAAATTCCTGAACACCCTCTTCAAAAATCGGGCGAATATCCTCGAATTGATAGTTTTTCATAAAGGTTTTACGGATCTCATCGGTACCGCAGACCTGATCGAACATCCGCCATCTGTTTTCGCTTGCGGCAAAAATGTCATGCTCAGGATAAAGCTGATGGCATACTTGCATAAAGTAGAATTGCAGGTACGTTAATTCCACTTTTCTGAAATCCGTAATAAAGATCTGAACACCTTTTAAATACTTCCCCTGATGAGATCCGTAAAAAGGTTTATAGGCCACCGGTGTAAAGATAACGCCCTCAAGCCCCAAATCGTTCATGGCATCGCAAAGTTCTTGCGACTCCATCCATTCAGCGGCAAAACACTTAAAAGGCACGGTATAACCGATACCGATATTGACCATATATAACTCTCCCAATATGCCTGTGGCAACACAATGTGACGGGGTATCTCCCTCTGGAATATGAGGTGAAGTCGGCAACCATTTCAATCCGGTGTCTTCCCATGACATTTTACGCTTCCATCCTTTCATCGGTACAACGGTCAGATCGCATTTAACACCATTGGTCAATAGTCCTTCTTCATTATAAACGCGGGCTAATTCGGCAATGGTCAGTCCATGGACATAGGGAATACTGTATGCGCTTACGAATGAAAAGAACCCCTCCTTTACCGGTGTACCCTCTACGATATTCCCCGTAAGGGGATTCGGGCGGTCCAAGACGACAAATTCCTTTCCATATTCCGCGGCTGCTTCCATACAAACGCCCATGGTGCTGATATAAGTATATGAGCGGACACCTATATCCTGAATATCAAAAACAAGAACATCTACGTTTTTTAAGGATTCTTCCGTGGGTCTGTTGTTGGCACTCCCATATAAAGAATAAACCCTAACTCCGGTCGCCGGATCAACCGTATTACCGACACTTTCTCCTGCATCGTATCCTCCCCGAACCCCATGCTCCGGTCCATACAATGCCACTAAATTAACTTCGGGCGCTCTAAACAGGATATCAACCGTAGACCTGAGATTCTGGCTTACACCCGTTTGATTAGTGATCAAACCGACTCTTTTCCCTTTTAATATATCAAATCCTCTTTCTTCCAATACATCGATCCCTAGTTTTACTTTCGGCTGATTTCCAAAACATAAAGACATCATTAGTACAAGAATAAATAAACGCTTCATTTTTTTCACTCCTTTATGTTAATAATGTGTCTAATTGAATTTTCCCTATTGCTATTAACACAACAATGCTTAATACTTAAATTCATGTCAATCTAATAATTATAAAAACGCTTGTCAATTTAAACAAATATTTTGAGAGAAGTTCTTAACAATCACATAAAATACAATCAAATATGAAAAAATAATGAAAACAAAAAAACCCCAGCAATGCTGAGGTTAAATTTTTACTGCTTTAAATTGATTTTATAAAGCGTTGACGCGTTTTGTCAAGCGTGATTTTTTGTTGGCGGCTGTGTTCTTGTGGATAATGCCTTTTTGGGCAACTTTATCTATCGCAGAAACAGCTTCCGTAAATAATTTCAAAGCTTCTTCTTTTGTCGGAGCTTCATCTACGCGACGAATAGCGGTTTTCATCATTGATTTGAAATGACGGTTGCGCAGGTTATTTTTTTTTGCCTGACGAATTCTTTTTTTCGTTGAACTTGGATATGCCATGTATTCCTCATTTATCTCATGTTAAAAAGCTGAAAAAGATACGATTAGAAATAGGTAAAGTCAATGATTTTA
>CAZSGO010000141.1:0-5051 GCA_964606395.1 uncultured bacterium | reverse complement strand
CACCCGGATTGGGAACCAAGATCGAAGATGATCCTTCCAATAAAAATAACCCGGCATGGTTCATCGATCAATTCAAGGGACTGAAAATCAATCCCGAAATTACCTATGTTAAAAATGTTAAACCTTCAAAAAATACCGAAATACAGGCAATTACCGGGGCAACCATTTCATCGGCTGCCATTGTTCGGATATTAAATACCGAGATCAAAAAAGCCAAAGCCGTTCTTTTATCAAACGGAGTTGCAGAAAAAATCGAACCCGATGAAAAAGATATTTTGGCGGTTTTACCTGAAAACGTAGAGATCCAAAAGATCGAAAAAAATAATGTTGTGTTATATCAGGCCTCAAAGGGAAAAGATATTCTTGCTTATGCAATTCCGGCTGCTTGTGAAGGTTATCAAAGCGAGATATCTCTGATGATCGGTGTGAAAGCGGATTTCTCGGAGATTTTAGGGGTTAAGGTCATTTCTCAATCGGAAACACCCGGTTGGGGAACGAAAATTGTAAATGACCCCGCTAATGAGAACAATCCCTGCTGGTTTGTTGATCAATTCAAGGGGGTTAAACTAAATTCTGATATTAGTTTTGTCATCAATAAAAAACCCGAAAACAAATCAGATGTTCAAGCTATTACCGGTGCGACTATTTCGTCTGCGGCTGTGATAGAGATCGTGAATAAAGAGATCAAGGCGGCTAAGTCTGTCGTTGGAAAATAAATAATCCTCCGTGGGAGAATAAATATGAAAGAAAAAACCGCAATACAAGAATTTATAAAAGGTCTATGGGATGAAAATCCCGTTCTCGTGCAGTTGCTCGGACTTTGTCCAACGCTTGCGGTAACTGTATCTGCCGAGAATGGACTTGCTATGGGGCTGGCAGCGACCTTTGTGTTGATCTGTTCCAGTTTTCTGGTCTCGATGTTCCGCAAAGTCATACCGGGCCAGGTCCGCATAGCGGCGTACATTGTGATCATTGCAACATTCGTCACGATCGCTGACCGCTTTTTGGCAGCGTTTGCACCGGACATTTCAAAGAGTCTCGGTCCCTTTATCCCGTTGATCATTGTGAACTGTATGATCCTTGGCCGTCAGGAAGCCTTTGCCTCCAAAAATAAGATCGGGCGTTCTTTGATGGATGCCTTGGGTATGGGACTGGGTTTTACGGCTACGTTACTTGTGTTGAGCTCTATTAGGGAAATACTCGGTTCGGGCACATGGTTTGGAATGGATGTCATGTGGGAATCTTTTTCCCCATGGAGTGTGATGATCTTGCCGCCGGGCGCTTTTCTAGCGCTGGGATGTTTGATCGCCGGAGCGAATTGGATTAACACAAGGAGGAAAGCATGAATTTACTCGTTATCTTTATCGGCGCTGCGCTGATCAATAACTTTGTTTTAAGCCAATTCCTTGGTATTTGTCCCTTTGTGGGCGTATCCAAAAAAGTGGATTCCGCGTTCAGCATGGGAATGGCAACGACCTTTGTAATGGTGATAGCAGCAATGGTGACTTGGTTGGTCTATAATTTTATCCTTGTGCCTTTTAATCTGCAGATCCTGGAATATGTTGCTTTTATTCTTATCATTGCTTCGCTCGTTCAATTTGTAGAAATGTTCATTCGTAAAGTAAGTAAACCGCTTTACGATGCACTGGGTATTTTTCTGCCTTTGATTACAACCAACTGTGCAATTTTAGGATTAGCATTGAATGCGGTTCTTAAAGAATATAATTTTTCCGAAACACTCATCTATGGTGTTGGCGCGGGAATTGGATTTACGCTGGCATTGGTTATTATGGCGGGTATTCGAGAAGAACTTGAACTTGTAAACGTACCAAAATCTTTTCAGGGTGCAGCGATCACAATGATCATTGCGGGAAGCCTGGCGTTGGCATTTATGGGATTTGCAGGGTTAATATAAGGAAGAATGATGGATATACAATCAATACTGATCGCAGCCGGAAGTATGGGCGGACTGGGCTTGCTATTTGCCGTTGTGCTGGCGATCGCCAATAAAAAATTACATGTTGAAGAAGATCCCCGAGTCACAGAGATCATGATCGTGATCCCCGGTGCGAATTGCGGGGGATGCGGTTATCCCGGATGCCAGGCTTTTGCAGATGCTGTTGTTAAAGGTGCCGCGCCCGTAGACGGATGTCCGGTGGGCGGAGCCGATGTTGCAGAACAGGTTGCACGGATCATGGGTGTAGAGGTTACCAGTGGCGAAAAAGAGATCGCTCAATGTCAATGCCAGGGTGGGCTTGAAGAGATAGCTTATCAAGGTGAATACCAGGGTGCCCAATCTTGTATTGCCGCAACATTGGTTTCCGGTGGAAAAAAATTATGCGAATTTGGCTGTTTGGGATTGGGGGATTGTGCCGCGATCTGTCCTTTTGATGCCATTATTATTTCAGAAAACCGCTTGCCTGTTGTAGATAAAGAAAAATGTGTTGCGTGTGGAAAATGTGTTGATGTTTGTCCGCGCGATCTTATGGAACTTCATCCGCTGTCACATAGAACAAAAGTTCTTTGTAAAAATCATGATATCGGCCGCTATGCCACAAAAGTTTGTACTCGCGCCTGTATCGCTTGCGGCGCATGCGAACGAAAATGTCCTTTCGATGCGATCCACGTGATCGATAATCTGGCTGTAATAGATTATGAAAAATGTAAGCATTGCGGATTGTGTGCAACAGTATGTCCGACGACGGCGATCGAACATAAAAAGAAGCCCCGAAAACCAAAACCGGAAGCCAAACCTGAAACGGGTGAAGAAAAATAATTAATGAACCCGGGAAAGACGTAGCATTGCTACGTTTCTCCTTATATGGTGATATATGCCAACATCCGGAATCATAAAAGAAAAAAAAGCAGGCAAGGTCTTTATCGAGATCGAAGAGAATACCGACGCATGTCAAGGGTGTGCCGCCCATGCCTTATGCGGAAAAAAAGATTGTGCCGAGGCACTGGTTATCCTAAATGATCGCGAAGATCTGAAAGTAGGCGATAAGGTTGAGATCGAAGAAAAAGAAAACATTCTGATCAAAACATCTCTTTTGGCCTATGGGATTCCACTGGTATTTTTTGCTGCCGGTATTCTTCTTGGCGGACTATTGCCGGACTTGAAAATCCCTCATGAATTAATACAATTCCTCACGGGTTGTGTAGGTCTGGTGGTCGGCGGCATACTTGGAAGATACTTTGCTAAACACCTGTCTCAACGTATCGATAAGTATTTCTCGTTAAAAGTGAACAATCACCAATAATAATTAAATAATACTTATAATAATTCGAAATCCGAACAAAATCATGATACAATATCAAACAATATTGGCAATATTGTAAATAATTGTTGTCATTATAAAATTTGCTTATTAATTTAGCGCAGATTTTTGAGCAACAAAAAAAAGGTAACAAGATGAAAAACGGCGAATCTGATATTATGAAAATATTTGGAATGAATGTCTTTGGCGATGCTGTTATGCAGCAGCGTTTACCTAAAAATGTGTATGAACAACTTCAGCATATTATTAAAGGACATCAGGCGTTGGATATAAATATCGCTGAGATTGTTGCAAATGCTATGAAAGATTGGGCCATTGAAAAAGGCGCCACTCACTATACTCACTGGTTCCAGCCATTAACAGGTATTACGGCCGAAAAACACGAATCCTTTATCTCACCTAATGGAGATGGTAGCATTATCATGGAATTTTCCGGCAAAGAGCTTGTTCAGGGTGAACCCGATGCTTCATCATTTCCCAGCGGAGGTTTGCGAGCGACCTTTGAAGCAAGAGGATATACGGTTTGGGATGTAACCTCCCCCGCTTTTATTAAAGATGATGAGAATGGTAAAACTTTATACATTCCCACTGCTTTTACCTCTTATACGGGAGAGGCGCTGGACAAGAAAACACCGCTACTGAGATCCGTTGAATCTTTGTCGAAGCAAGTGATCCGGGTATTGCGACTATTGGGCGATAATACCTCAAAATATGCAACCCCAAGTGTTGGACCCGAACAGGAATATTTTCTTATTGATGAAAATTATTATAATGAACGTTTAGATCTTCAGATGACGGGACGGACTTTATTCGGTGCTCCCGCGCCCAAGGGTCAAGAATTGGATGACCATTATTTTGGAAGTATAAAAGAGCGTGTTTCCCTATTTATGAACGATCTGGATATGGAATTGTGGAAGCTGGGTATTTCGGCAAAAACAAAACATAACGAAGTTGCTCCGAATCAATACGAACTTGCCGTTGTTTATGGTGAATGTAATGTAACTATTGATCAGAATCATCTTGTGATGGAGATCATGAAACGTGTTGCAAGGCGTCATCAGCTGGTTTGTCTCTTGCATGAAAAACCTTTTGCCAGGGTCAATGGATCCGGAAAGCACAATAACTGGTCCGTTAGCACAGACAAAGGTGTAAATCTTTTATCACCGGGAAAAACACCGGAAGAGAATAAACGATTTTTGCTTTTTATTGCGGCGGCCATTAAAGCTGTAGATGTTCACGCCGATCTTCTAAGGCTTTCTGCTTCAACTCCGGGCAATGACCATCGTTTGGGTGGCCATGAAGCGCCTCCTGCGATCATCTCCGTTTATCTTGGACAAACGCTGACATCAATATTTGAAAAGATCGAGAAAGGTGAAAAAGCAGATAAACAAGTTCGCGAGATCTTTAATTTCGGTGTATCGACCTTACCCGATATTTCAAAAGATGATACGGATCGCAACCGGACATCTCCGTTTGCTTTTACCATGAATAAATTTGAATTTAGAATGACTCCCTCGCAAGGATCTCTTGCAAGACCCAATATGATCCTTAACACCATCATTGCGGATACTCTTGCAGAATTTGCGGAAATACTTGAAAAAGACAATAATGTTGAGGCCTTGCTTAAAGATGTTTATTCAAAACATAAACGTATCGTGTTCAATGGTGACGGATACTCGGAAGAATGGCATAATGAAGCTGAAAAGCGTGGCTTACCACGTTTTAATAAGAGCGTTGACGTTTATCCCGAATTGTGTTCAGATAAAAACGTGG
>CAZSGO010000140.1:0-5059 GCA_964606395.1 uncultured bacterium | reverse complement strand
ATTGAGCCAAACCATGTTCCGGTAATGGCACCCCAACCAATGGTCGTTAAACTCAACACATACATCAGAATGATAATACCCGGAAGTTTGTCACCAGCCTTTTTGATCTTGAATGTTGCAAAAAGAGAGATCAGCAAAAAGATGGCACCATATCCGGCATCACCAATGATCATAGCAACAAACACAGCAAAGAAGATCAGGAAGTACATTGAAATATCTTTTTCCCTATAACCCGGCGTGGTTCCCAGAAAATCAAATACCGGTTCAATGATCTTGATCCATTTTGCATTTTTTAATTTTGTGGGGGGATTATCGGTTATTTCCGGTTCTTCTTCTACAAAACCCCAGCCATTCTTTTCAGCTGCTTTTTCTATTGCTTCCGCCTCATTACTGGGAACATACCCTTGCAAATAGGCAATAGTTTCTTCTATTCCCAATCCATTCTGTACAACTGAAAATTGATGATCTTTTTTCAAATTCTCGTCGTATTTCTTGATCAGTTCGATATGACAGCGATGTCCTTCGACTGTCTTCTCAATGCTGACCAATTCTTTTTCGATCTCTTTAATTCTTGACTTAACAAGCTTACTGGAGATCTCGGGAACGCTGACGGGTCTATGATCCAATGTCTCTTCAGGATCGCGGCTTACCAATGCTATCTTTACAGTGTCTTTCGTTTCGGAAAGTGCAAAGATATTTTCGTTATCTTTTTCATTTTCCCATGCCGATGGAGATAATTGGTATAGCTTTATATAGAATCCATCTTTCTCAAGAGATAACATATCATCAAGAGAGATCTTTGTCCATTCGTCATACCAACGATCCGCTTCTTTCAAACTTTCCATTTCTCGTTCAAGTTCAGAACGACTCCGGCTTGATTTTAGAACTTCATCTACGATTTTTTCCGCACTGCCGGAAGCTTTTTGCTTTGGATCATCCGGTTCACCCAGCAGAAACAGAACGCGTTTTGTTTCTTCAAGCCTGGCCTCTAAGGCCGACATATCGCTCGATGGTGGATTCTGAACGGGTTTTACATGCAAAACACCCAATTTACGGAGAGATCTCAACGCAGATCTTGCGCTTCCTTCATCCACAAGCAGGGTAATTTTTGACATCTTTTCTATCATTTACAGCCTCATAATGCCTAAGCGCTTTGTTCCATTTTTTTCTTTTCGATCTTTGATTTGGAAATTTTTCCGCGAACCACAGCCGCGGTATCCTGATCACCCATGAAGATCCGGATCTTCCGAATATTTTCTTTCGAACGGGGGATCATTACCTTATCAAAGAGATTGATACGCTGTACGGTTGTTCGCAATTCTTCCTGAATAAGTGCTTCCTGTTCTCTCAGGATATCCAATTCTTTTTCGAAAGAGATCGTATCTTTTACAGCCTTTACACCTGAGTCTACCCATAAGGGATAATCCATCAGATCATAACTTTTTTCTTCAAACTCAAGTTTTTTAAAAAGCGGAATATTGATACCTGCAATGTTTCCGGTATCCGTTACCACATTCTTTAACTCAAGCAAGGAAGCTATATCCACGTCTTCGGCAAATACAGCTACCCAGGCAGCCATTTTTTTGCGCAAAGTATCCAATTTCCCTTGAGAGTCTTTGATCTCATCCTTGACACGACGGATCTCAGCCAGCAGTTGCTGCTTTTTTAACTCAAGAGTCGGCAGATAACGCGTATATCGCTTTAACGCATCTTTTTGCTTTTTTAATTCGTTCTTTGTTAACTTTAACTTTGCCATGTCAACCTTATCTATTCCCAATTTAAGGCAAATACAACCATCGGCGATCTGCCCAATTTATTTTTTGGGTTTTGAAGTCTCTTTTTTGTTCTTTTTAACGTCAGCTTCCGCTTTTTCAGTTGTCTTTTCGTTTTCTTTCCCGTTTTCGTCAGTTCCGTTTTCTGTTTTTTTCCCCTTGATTTTCTTTTCACCGGGCCAGTATTTTTCAACTAATCCTGAACGAAAACCCGTTTCATCAGGATTGAAACATTCCGATAGAATATTCCAGCCACTGTTCAATGCATCTTCAAGAGAGATATTTACGGACAAGTCCATCATCTCTTTTTCAAAATAACCACCGTACTTCAGCAATTTTTTGTCCCAGTCGCTCATACGGAAACCCATCGAACGTTTTTCTTCCGTTTCAAGGTACTGTGCATAAAGCTGGATCATACCATCCATAATGGCACGGTGATCATCACGGGTATCTTTGTTGACCTGTTGTTTTAGACGTGAAAGTGAACCAAAGGGTTCAATACGTCCGTTACGCAGATAAAACTGACCTTCGGTAATATAACCTGTATTATCAGGAACGGGATGCGTGACATCGTCTCCTGGCATGGTTGTAGCGGCAAGAATAGTGACCGAACCGGCACCTTCAAAATCTACCGCCTTTTCATAACGAGAAGCCAACTGAGAATAAAGATCGCCCGGGTACCCACGGTTCGAAGGCACCTGTTCCATGGTAATGGCAATTTCTTTCATGGCATCTGCAAAGTTGGTCATATCTGTCAAGAGCACCAGAACATCTTTGCCTTTTAGCGCAAATTGTTCGGCAACTGCAAGACATAGATCCGGAACCATTAGGCCTTCAACGACCGGGTCCGATGCGGTATGCATGAAGAAAATAGAACGGCTTAAAGCACCGCCTTTTTCCAATTCATCGCGAAAATACATGTATTCGTCAAATTTCAGACCAATACCGCCTAAAATGATCATGTCAACTTCTGCCTGCAAAGCAATACGTGCCAGCAGTTCATTGTAAGGTTCACCCGAAACCGAAAAGATCGGGAGTTTCTGTGAAACAACCAAGGAGTTGAACACATCGATCATGGGAATATTGGTACGGATCATACGGTTGGGAATAATTCGTTTTGAAGGATTCACCGACGAGCCGGCAATTTCGATCAGGTTCTCATTAAGGGCCGGACCGTTATCACGAGGTTCACCGCTTCCGTTAAAAATACGTCCCAACATATTATCTGAGAAGGAGACTTTCATTGGAGAACCAAGAAAGCGAACTTCATCATCGGTGGAAATACCACGACTACCCGCAAACACCTGTAAGGACACAAGATCTTTATCGATCTTAATAACTTTTGCAAGAGAAGTTCCCCGCCGGGTCTTTACTTCCGCCAATTCTTCATTGCTAACGCCCTTGGCATTAACTGAGATCACATTCCCTACAATGCTTAATATTTTATTATACACTTCTTTCATTTATTTACAGCTCCTTTTTCGCTTTCGCCTTAGCTTGAATATGTGCATCGATCTTCTTTTCCTGAGCAACAAATTCATCCGTACCCATCTGAATATAGTTCCAGTCAAGTGTTAACTGACGTAATTCATTGAAAAACTGACGGGCTTCGGGTTTAGCTTCAAACTGAAATTCCGTATACAGAATATCATAGATCTTAGTGAATACATATTCTTGACGTTCAGGATCACTGACAGCATCAACGGCATCAAAACCGTTCTGCTGTAAATAAACTGAGTCTAAGTACTCACCTTTTAAGTAAAAAATAAAATCATCTACCGATGTTCCTTCTTCACCTACAACCATCATCATTTGATGGACTTCATCGCCACGACGCAGGATCTTATGTGCTCCCTGGACTTTTTCAGCAGAAATAATACCTTTATATTTTGTCCAGGAATCAATAGGATCAATTGCGGGGAATTTACGAGCATCGGAACGGGCTCTTGAAAGGCCATGGAAAGCTCCCACCACTTTTAAAGTAGCCTGAGTTACCGGTTCTTCAAAGTTACCGCCTGCAGGAGAAACCGTACCGCCAATGGTCATTGATCCGTGTGATCCGTCCGGTAGTTCAACATAGCCTGCACGTTCGTAGAATTCTGCTATCCGCGATTCAAGATAAGCGGGGAAAGCTTCTTCACCGGGGATCTCTTCGAGGCGTCCGGAAAGCTCACGCATTGCCTGTGCCCAACGTGATGTTGAGTCGGCAAGGATCAGAACATCCAGACCCATCTGGCGATAGTATTCACCTAATGTTGTAGCTGTGTAAACCGAAGCTTCACGAGCGGCAACCGGCATGGATGATGTATTACAAATAATAATGGTCCGTTCCATTAAGGAACGTCCTGTCTTGGGATCGTTCAATTCGGGAAATTCACGAAGTGTTTCCACTACCTCACCGGCACGTTCACCGCAAGCTGCAAGGATCACAATATCCACATCCGCATAACGGGAGGTCAGCTGTTGAAGAACCGTTTTCCCTGCTCCGAATGGACCGGGAATACAATAGGTGCCACCCTTACAAACCGGGAAGAACGTATCAACAATACGGACCTTGGTTACCATGGGTTCCGATGGTACTTTCTTTTCGGTATATGCCATAATAGGGATCTTTACGGGCCATTCAAAGGACATCGTTATATTGATCTTTTCACCTTTGGAATCTTTAATAACACCAATGGTTTCAATCAGGTCGTAATCACCTTCTTTAACCACTGATTCGACAGTGTATTCACCGTCAAGATCAAAGGGAATCATGATCTTATGTTGAAATATACCTTCTGGTACCCACCCCAAAGGTGAACCTTTATAGACCGTATCACCTACTTTGGCTGTCGGGGTAAAATGCCATTTTTTCTTTGCATCGATCGGATCAAGCACCACACCACGCGGAAGGAAAAAGCCATGTGCTTCAGCTAATGCCGGTAAAGGATTCTGTAGTCCGTCATACACTTGAGATAAAATACCCGGACCTAATTTAACTGAAAGCAATTCACCGGTAAATTCAACTTTATCGCCTACTTTCAATCCTTTTGTGATCTCATAAACCTGCAAAAAAGCAGTATTGTTCGATATCTTGATCACTTCTGATTTTAATCGTTCGTCATTAATAAGCACATATCCAACTTCATTTTGGATAACGCTATCCTTAAATGCTACTTCGATCATATTTCCATTGATCGCCGTGATATGTCCTATTTTTTTATCGGCCATTTGAACTCCATTCACTCTGGAAGACATCATGAAGATGCTTCATCTGTATTTTCTAAGTTTTGTTTTATCAATTT
>CAZSGO010000139.1:0-5075 GCA_964606395.1 uncultured bacterium | reverse complement strand
GGCTTGTAGCCGTTGCGGGTTCTACAAGAAAACCCGATTCAGCCAGCATTTTTTGCGAAATAAGGATCTCTTCTTCGCTGACATCCTCTGCCAGCCAGCCGTGTTTATACGCCTTATCAATGATCTCATCCCCGCCGGGAGGATTACCGGTGGTAATAGCTTCAGCTATAGTGTGAAAGTTTGAAAAGGGAATAACATGCTTTTTACCTTGTTTGATCGCGCTGACGATCGGACTGTTATTCTTGGCTTGAACAACGATCATTTTAGGAAGCTTATTTATGAATCCGGCATGTTTAAGTTCAACAAATCCCTTGAAAACGCCCCGGATGTGCCCACAGGCAGACGTGGGTATTGCAATATAATCGGGAAGCTTTCCATCGCTTTGTTCATAAAGTTCAAAGGCCTCCAATTTGTATCCTTCGGCGCGGATGGGACCATTTCCGGTCACGATCCTCAGTCCAAGTTTATTCGCCAATCCAAGTACGTGGCGTTTCATGAGGGAATAGTCGGCTGCAAGCACCTTGATAATGGTAGCACCATGAACAGAAATAGCGGCGATCTTTTCATCGGGAATAAAATGAGGGACAAATACAATAACCTTCAATCCGGCTTTTGCGCCATAGGCGGCCAGAGAGTTTCCCATATTGCCGGTCGAAATGGTTGCGACAACGCCTTCTCCCATTTCTTTTGCCATGGCTATACAGGTCAGAGACCCCCGATCCTTGAAACTCCAGGTTGGATTTTGCATTTCATTTTTAAGAGTGAGATGTTCAAGGTCGCAAAAGTCACAAAGCTTTTTGCCGGCTCGAAGCAAGGGTGTATTTCCTTCTCCCAGAGAGATGTCGGGATCCATATCTTTAAAGGGCATGAAATCGGCAAAGCGTTCCCATATGTGAGAACCTTCTTTAATCTTGGCATTTTCTATAGCGCCTATCCGAACTTCAAGAGATTCTCCGTTATCAGCAAATTCTTCAAGCCGTTCAAATGGGTAGTTGTGATCGCTTAAGGTAGAAACTAATTTGATATGAGATTGTAGCATACCAGTTTATCCCGGGTTATGATAATACGCAAGTTAGGAAATATTTTGTAAGAATTAAAATGATTCGTCAATTTTATCGGGTATGGCGGGTGCTGTAAATATCTTACGCCAGGGATCGAAAAGTTTTCCTGCGAGACGGCCTCCAAGATAGGTAACGGCGGTTACGCCAATGGTCATACCGGTAAAAAAACCTTGATTTTCTGCAACGACATCATCAGATATTACGGCTGTGACGGCGCCCATGGTCAGCAATCCGATACCACCCGTAATTCCACCGATCACACGCTCCACCTTCCCACGTACTTTTATGAATTCAACATCGTTAAGTATAGCGGATCGTTTGTCGCCTTTCCATTTGTAATAAACAAAATTATCCTCTACAGACACTTTTTTAACCCTCATTTCAGTTCCATTGTGAAATTTTATGATCCCCAAGGGGAATGTAGCGGCGCCGGCGAGGGAAAGACAAAGACATGTAATGATCAAAATTTGAATGATCTTTTTCATGATTTTACCTCGATGTTTATTGAATTATTGAAATGTACTACAAGCGGAATGCGATTTCAAGAAATTTGATGAGCGGATAGAGTTCTTGAGATTTATTGTTTTAAAAGACTAAGAGATATATTTGATCAAAATTGCTGAAAACATTGTGATACTTTTCGCTAATAATTAAACGATGATCCGCCCAGAAATTCCTGGAGTAAGGATGTGGGTGGTATCAATTCGGTACCAAAGGGGACAAAGAGTTCCATCAGCCGGCAAAGTCTTTCCGCTTCTACTTTAACTGGAGATGTATCGGGGATAGAAGACAACGTTTTTAAGAGGATGCCGCTGAAAACAGACCATTCATATTCCAGCGCAGAATTGAAATAAACATCGGCATGTTCCTGGTAGGGGAAGATCCATTTGGATTCACCGTGCCGGACGGAGGGCCAGCGCAATAGCGTCTCTTCGGGTGAATGGCCGCGGAATTTTGAATCCCGGTACATCCTTCGCAAGAGGCGAGTATCCGACGTGGACACACGGTTGTATAAATTAAAATTCAGTTGAGTCAAAGCGGAAATGTATATCCTAAGTTTCGTTCCCTCGGGAATAGGGTTTGCCAGATCCGGATTAAGACCATGGATACCCTCAAGTATCAGGATCTCGTCATCATGAAGAAGTGTTTCGTTTTGTTCATATTCCTTCTTTCCATCCTGAAATATGAAATGCGGCAAATGCACACCCTTGCCTCTCATAAGATCGTTCAGATGTAGGTTTAAAAGATCATGGTCAATGGCATCGAAATGTTCAAAATCATAATCACCATTTTCATCCATGGGCGTATGTTCACGATCTACAAAATAGTCATCAAGTGAAATATGCTTTGGTTTTAGTCCGTTAATGCGAAGTTGTAGCGACAGACGTTTCATGAACGTGGTCTTTCCCGAAGCGGAGGGTCCCGCAATAAACACAAAACGCAGGTCTTTCTTGCCGGTAATAACATCTGCGATCTCTGCGATCTTTTTTTCATGCAGAGCTTCATACAGTTGGATAACTTCAGCTTGTTTGTTTTTTATGGCGCGCTCGTTCAGATCGTTGATGTGGCGGATTTCAAGCATATTTCCGCGCATTTCGCTTTCCCGGATGATCTTGAATAAATTGGGTGATGAAATAAACGGCGGTATCATATCCGGTGAGGTCCGCGTTGGAAAGCCAAGAATAAAACCCTCTTCATAAGGAGTGATCTTAAATTGTTTTATGTACCCCGCAGAGGGGACTAAGGGAGAAATAAACCAATGCGGGAATCCGCAAAGATCGTAAATACGCAAGTGGTTCTTGGGTGAGTTTTTTAAGACATTGAATCGCTTAAGTTCGATCTGTGCCATTTCATCATGGGTGATCACCCGTTCTTCAAACTCATGATTGGCTTTAATATAAGAATGCATTTTAGATTCGAGGAGATCAAGATAATTATGGGGGAGTGTTTCCGGCTGGACCGGCTCACAGTAAAAACCCTCCCCAAAAGAATGTTCAACAGATATGCGGGTATTATGAAACAGTCCTTCTGCTGTCATCAGCATAAGCGCCGTTGTGCTAACAGCCAGACATTCAGCCCCAAGTGTATCATGAATATCATAGAAACAGCAATGTGAAACCGATGCCGGAATGACATTGTTCAGGCTCTGTAACTCAGTGTCGCAGGACATACAGAGAATATTATCAATATCTTTTGAAAAATGTTTTCGGACGATATCAATTCCCCGAATATGGTCATTTTGCTCAATGGCGATCTGTTTGTTTTGGTATCTTATGATCATTGTATGTGTTATTCTGTCCACAGATTCCACGGATTTTCGCAGATTAAAAACTTTATAACACAATTTGTGTTAATCAGCGTAATCTGTGGATGTGTTCATGTATTGTGTTTCAATTAATTTGTCTCATGAATAGATCCCTCCCCGAAGCTTCGGGGCTCGGGATGACAAGTTGTTCTTTCATTTCAAAATTGTATTTTACGTCTTACGTCTTACGTCTCACGTTTTACGTTTTACCATCTTACATTCAATTCACGATTGGCTTTTACTTCATCCAGTCGTTTAACGGGCGTAAGTTGAGGTGCAGACGTAACCAAGCCGGGATCATTCTTACTTTCTTCGGCGATCGCTCGCATAATATTTATAAAATGATCCAAAGATTCTTTGCTTTCTGTTTCGGTGGGTTCGATCATCAACGCTTCATGTACGATCAAGGGAAAATAGATCGTGGGTGCGTGAACACCATAGTCCAGCATCCGCTTGGCGATATCCAGGGTTTTAACACCTTGTTCTTTTTGTCGGTCGCCCGAAAAAACACATTCGTGCATGGTTGGCGATTGAAAGGGCAGCTCATAAAGATCTTCCAAAGAAGCTCTGATATAATTTGCATTGATAATGGCATGTTTTGAAACGTCTTTAAGGCCCTCTTCGCCCAACATACGAATATATACCCAGGTCCGCACGATCACGGAATAATTGCCCCAAAATCCCAGGACCTTTCCGATACTCCGCGGTTCGTCCCATGCAAGAGTATAGAGGTCGTCTTTTTTGTCGATCCTCGGTACGGGTAAAAAGGGTACCAGTTTGTCAACCACACCAATAGGGCCCGCGCCGGGTCCGCCGCCGCCATGAGGAGTGGAAAAAGTTTTGTGTAGATTGATATGTGTAATATCGAAATGCATATCATGGGTTTTAACAATACCCAGAAGCGCGTTCATGTTCGCACCGTCCATGTACATCAAACCGTCCACACCATGTACCAGCTCGGAGATCTCGAGAACATTTTTTTCAAAGACACCCAAGGTGTTCGGATTGGTCAGCATAAAACCGGCAACATCATCGCTCAGTTTGGCTTTAAGATCTTCAAGATCGACAAGTCCCTCTTTTGTAGACTTAACGGTTACGGCGTTATAGCCGCCCAGATGAACGGAAGAGGGATTCGTACCGTGGGCTGAATCCGGGATCAGGATGGTCGTTTTGTGATTACCTTTTTCCTTGTGGTAAGCACGCATGATCATAACACCGCAAAGTTCACCGTGTGAACCGGCTGCCGGCTGCAGTGTGAAACGTTTCATGCCTGTAATGGCACAGAGATACTGTTCAACATCGTGATAGATCTTTAAAGCGGACTGGATAGTGCTTTCTTCCTGGAAGGGATGAACTTCAGCCAGGCAGGGATTTCCAGCAACGGCGTCATTGATCTTGGGATTATATTTCATTGTACACGAACCCAGGGGGTAGAAATCCTTATCAACATGATGATTCAAAGTTGAAAGATTTACAAAGTGTCGGACTACTTCCGGTTCGCTGATCTCAGGTAATCCACATTCTTGGGAACGCAGAAGGTTTTTTGGAATATAATTTTCTATGGGACGTTCCGGAACATCACAAGACGGAAGCACGAGGCTTTGTTTGCCTTCGGCGGAGCGCTCTATCAATAACTTTCTTTCCATATGGGTCTCATCCTCTTCTTTAGCAATAAACAAAAAGTTATTAAAATATTTTTCACTATCAAA
>CAZSGO010000138.1:0-5084 GCA_964606395.1 uncultured bacterium | reverse complement strand
CTGCGGGACTGGCGGATCAGGATCGGCTTTTTCCAACACGACACGTCATCCTGAACTTGTTTCAGGATCGGCTTTTTTCAACCCGACATGTCATCCTGAACTTGTTTCAGGATCGGCTTTTTTCAACCCGACATATCATAGTTTCCCAATATATTTTGATCGATCATAACGATAAACAAGTAACTTTTGTTTACTTTTGCCTTTTTTAATGTTATTTTCACCGCGGTGAGGTAATTCTGATGAAGGGTTTCGAAAAAGAAAGAAAAAAAATACCAAACCCACTCTGGGTAAAACTGCGCTTCTATATCCTTATCTTGCTGTCAACTGCTCTTATCCTTTTATTAATAATAAGCTTAGATGGTGCTGAACACCTCTTGGAAAATTGTCTTCCAGCCGGGATCAGCCTTATCAATGCACTGCTTGCCTATATTGTTACAAAGCGGGAACAAGGCAGTAGAACTTATAAACAAATGATGTCCCATATTAAGAATTGGACCATAGGTCGATTTGTGGGGATGGCATTGATGATCATTATAGCTATCATGACCCGGATCGTTGAACCACTCCCCTTTATATTTTCATTTATTGGTTTTTATATTCTTCACCAGGTGATAGAGATCGCTGTATTACAGCAGGAAACAAAATAGAATATGAAAGCTTTTTTCAAAAATACGCTACCTGTTATTCTTATACTTTTACTCATCCCCCAGTTAGGTTTAGCGATGGATGAGAACTCAATGGTTGAAAAAATGATGCTATTGGTCTTCCAATTGGCATTGATTCTTTTTGCCGCTAAATATATGGGAAAATTATTCGATCGTTTTCATTTCCCTTCTGTTATCGGCGAGCTGTTCGCAGGTATATTAATTGGCCCGTTCTTATTGGGCAAGATCCCCCTTCCGGGTTTACCCCACGGCCTGTTCGGTGATTTTCTTTTTAACAATCCGGGTGCCGCGCTTCCGGTTTCAAACGAATTGTATGCGTTCTCAGTGATCGCTTCAATTCTTTTATTATTCATGGTGGGACTCGAGACCGATCTGAATCTCTTTTTACGCTATTCCTTCCCCAGCATTGTGATCGGTGGCATGGGCGTTCTTTTTTCGTTCGTATCAGGAACGGGAATTGCCGCATTTTTCTTAAAAGAACCTTTTATGCATCCTCAGGCTCTATTTTTGGGAGTGATCTCTACCGCAACTTCGGTCGGTATAACGGCCAGGATATTATCATCACGAAAGAAAATCAATTCACCTGAAGGCGTAACCATACTTGGATCTGCCGTTATTGATGACGTTCTTGGTATTATTCTCTTGGCTATCGTTATCGGTATCGCTGCAAGTAAACTGGGTATGATGAACTGGGCGCATATTGGACGAACATCTCTCAAGGCACTCAGTGTTTGGCTGATCTTTACGGTTTTGGGACTTGTTTTTGCAAAATATATAAGCCGCTATCTTAAAACATTCAAAAACACTAGCTCGATCGGGATCATGGCCTTTGGACTGGCACTGCTTTTTGCGGGAATTTTTGAATCTGCAGGACTTGCTATGATCATTGGCGCTTATGTGATGGGACTTTCTCTTTCAAAGACGGATCTGTCATATGTTATTCAGGAAAGTCTGCATAATATTTATGAATTTTTTATTCCTATATTTTTCTGTATATCGGGAATGTTCGTTGATTTCAGTGTTTTCAATAATTGGAAGATCCTCCTATTTGGGGCTATTTATGCACTAAGCGCATATTTTGCCAAAGTGATCGGCTGCGGACTTCCGGCACGCTTTTTTAAATTCAACAATACGGGTGCATTACGAATCGGGATCGGCATGGTGCCCCGTGGGGAAGTCGCCTTGATCATCATAGGCATAGGTCTGTCACACGGTATATTGAACGAACAACTGACGGGCGTCGCTATTTTAATGGTCCTTATCACATCCGTTCTGGCACCGATGCAGTTAGATCATTTAATGAAGAAAAAACGATCAGGCGTAGAAAAAGGACTAATTGTCGACGAGCATATTCAAACAGACTATTCTTTTCCTTCAACGGCCATTACCGAACTTGTTTCGAATAAACTGATCTCTTATTTTCAGAATGAAGGTTTCTTTATCAATATCATTGAAGGCGATAATCATATTTATCATATTCGTAGGCTCAATACGTTTTTAACTTTTCAATTCATGGATAGAACCATCTCATTTTCCACTCGTTCAGATGATATCCCATTTGTAAAGAATATTATGTATGAAACACTGCTTGAGCTGAATCAAACGATCGAAAAACTAAAAGCTGTGGTTAAACCCGAAGAATTAAAGAAAAACCTAAAAATGAAAAACAGTTCCGGGAATGGAAAAATGAATTTTCCTCTTGATAAAATATTGGATGTTAATTGCATTATCATGCACTTAGAAGCCGATGATAAAGAAGAGATCATCAGTTCACTCGTCAATGTTTTAAATAATAACAATTCAATTCTTGACAGCGAAGAAGTTAAAAAAGCCGTACTGGAACGCGAAAATGCAATGAGCACCGGAATGCAATACGGTGTTGCACTTCCACATGGCAAAACAGACGCCATTAAGAGCATAACTATGGCAATAGGGTTAAAAAAAGAAGGGGTAGACTTTAAATCCCTTGATGGAAAACCCTCTAAAGTTTTTATTTTGGTTGTCTCCAGAAGAAAAACAGCTGAACCACATATACAACTTTTGTCTGAAATCGGGAAAAAACTCTATTCAGAAGATGCTGTAAATAAACTACTGTCTTGTAAGAACGAAAAAGAGGTCTGGGACTTCTTTGTCAAGTAAAGCGAGGATTAAATGAAGTTGGAACATTATTTTAATTTAAAAGCAACAACATTGCAGGCGTCTGCCACCAATAAGCAGGAACTGTTAATGGAAGTTGCCAAAAATGCAAGTATGTCTGAAACGCTGAAACATGTTGATACGGACCAATTATTTAAAAAACTATCCGAGCGGGAAGCTATCGGATCAACGGGATTCAGTGACGGTATCGCTATACCCCATTGCAGTTTGGACTCGATCACCGATTTTGTTATCGGGGTACTGATCTCCAAAGACGGCATCGATTTTCAATCGGCTGATGGAAAACCCACAAAACTTTTCATGTATATCATTGCCCCCACAAAGCAAAGAAATAAACATATTCGAATTCTTTCCGAAATATCAAAAGTTCTGCGTATCCCATCCAATGTGGAAAATCTGCTTTCACAAAATACCGTTAAAAGCTTTTTTGATAAATTTTGTGAATACGGCACATGGGATGTAAGTCCGGATCTGCCTCGTGACTATTCACAGATCACCGTCCACATACAAGATTCCGAAGCTTTTGAAAGTATTCTGGAGATCTTTACAGAAACCCAAGATTGTCATGTTTCTATCATCGAAGCACACAGCGCCGGTAAATACCTTTATTCCTTACCTCTCTTCTCTCAATTCATGAATGAGCGCAATAAAGGATTTCATCGAGTGATCATTGCCGTATTAAATACCGTTTACGTCAACAACTGCATCAGAACGATCAATGATTTATCGGAAAAACTGAAAGATGAATCAAAGATCATGGTTACAACTCATGCTTTAAGTTATTATTCAGGCTCGATCAATATATAAAGGCGACTTTGCTATTATGGATACATTTTTTAATTCTATGCACAACATTTCCGATCTGCTTATTCTTGGCATTGTGATCATTGCCTCCTTTTTCTTAGGCAAATTGGTTAAATATATAAAACTGCCATCACTGATCGGTTTTATGCTCATTGGTGTACTACTTGGACCATCTCTTTTGAATATATTGGGAGCGGTCAAACAAGAACATCTAGGTTTTTTAACTGAGATCGCTTTAAGCTTCATTGCATTAAGTATTGGTCTTGAATTGAATTTCTCATCTATTAAGAAACTGGGATCCGGAATTGTTTGGATCATATTACTTGAATCATTCGGTACCTTTATTCTTGTGACCGGGATCGTCTTTTTAGTGACCAAGAATCTTCCCCTGGCGTTGATTTTAGGGGGCATAGCTCCCGCCAGTGCCCCCGAAGGCACAGTAGCCGTGATACAGGAGAATAAAACAAAAGGACCTCTTACAAAGGCTCTTTATGCGGTTGTCGGTTTTGATGACGGTTTGGGTATCGTCATTTTCGGTTTTGCTGCAGCTATAGCCAAGAAATTGCTGATGCATGAAGCCGGTGCCGTGGATACGGGATTTTTTATTATGTTACTGGAGCCTCTTAAAGAAATCGGCTTAAGTATTGTTGTTGGTCTTATCATTGCATTCTTCTTTTCCTTAATATCCAGGAAATTATCAAATTCCGGTGACGTGTCACTTTTATTGATCGGCTCGACCTTTCTTGCCATTGGGTTAAGTATTCAGTTTCACCTATCCCTGATCATGATCAATCTTGTTATCGGACTTGTTGTAGTCAATACTCAACCTCACGATCTTATTCAAAAAATTCGCGACCGCTTGCCTGACTATATGCCACTGTTGTTCATTCTATTTTTTGCCCTTGCGGGCGCTAGTTTAAACTTTGCTGCTTTACCTGCATTGGGTTTGGTTGGCTTGGTATATATACTGACCCGTTCTGGAGGCTTGATCTTTGGAGCACGTCTCGGAGCTTCATTGGGACATATAGACAAGAAGATCAAAAACTGGATCGGCTTGGGTATTTTGGCCCAAGGTGGTGTAGCGATCGGACTTTCCCTTATTGTAAAACATGATTTTGCCGGTCTTGGAAAAGTAATGGCAGACGGTCAGACCAGTGGTGATGCTTTGGGAATTACCGTCATCACACTGGTAACGGCAACATCGGTAATTTTTAGTATGATCGGACCGATCCTCGCTCGTGTGGCATTGAAGAAAGCGGGGGAAATTGAATCGTAACCGGTGACTAGTGACTAGTGACTAGTGACTAGTGACTAGTGAATAGTGAATAGTGAATAGTGAATAGTGAATAGTGAAAATATTCATTTTGAAGAATATTTTATACATTTATCATTTATACATTATATCTCACCCTCTCACCCTCTCACCCTCTCACCCTCTCACCCTCTCACCCTCTCACC
>CAZSGO010000137.1:0-5100 GCA_964606395.1 uncultured bacterium | reverse complement strand
CCCAACATTTTGGCTAAACGCTCTTCAAATTCCGCATTAAAACGACCGCCGGTTAACCAACCGTCCAAAACGGCTTCAATGCCGTAAAGCAGATCCTGTTCAAATAATACTTTTCCCGATGCAGGTATATAATCTTTACCCGGCACAATGATCTTTTCAATTTTGTCTTTTGCGATCTTACCAAGCGTTTCCTGTAAAGCCTTGTCAATATTCTTAAATTCCACTTTCTTCCTCCATATATCTATCCACGCTTGAAAACACAAAATCGGGATATTCATTTTTAATTTTATCGGTTTTTAATCCACCCTTTAAAGGACGTGGAGCCGTTTGCCCCAATTCGGCAGTAGGTATGGCCTCGAGAGTGATCGTATGTTCCGGAAAATGTGCCAAAACTTTTTCAGCCAATTCCACTCGATTGATATATTCATCTGATGCGAGATGGTAAATGCCTTGCTTATTATCTTTTAATAATCGACACAAAATTTTTCCAATATCTGCAGCATTGATCGGTGTTGCATACTGGTCCACCGGCAATCTCAGGTGTTTTTCTTCGCCACTGAGGGCCGTTTTCTTGAGAAAAGCAATAAAGTTCTTTCCACGGATCTCATTACCGTAAACGTTGGTTATACGCAGGATCAAATGATCCTTACATCCTTCCTTGACCAAATTCTCGGCCATTAGTTTATGTTTTCCATAAACACTCAGGGGGTTTGTATCATCATCTTCCGCATAGGGACCATTTTTGCCATCAAAGATATAATCACTGGAAATATATACAAGTTTTGCATTGAATTTATTCGCTAAACTTATGGCTGCTTCGGTGGATTCGACCGTGTGTTTGTAGCTTTCGTCCTGATGAGTTTCGCAATAATCCACGTGCGTTAATGCACCGGTATGAATGATCACATCGGGATCGAATTCAGCCAGATCAAAGGTGGCTTCTTTTGGATTGAACACATCAAAGTATTCGGTATCGTTTGTCGCGAACATATAATGCGAACCGATAACATCAAAGTCGGGATTCTCGCGCATACACTGCAAACAATTACCGCCAACTAATCCCGATGCTCCAATAATGAATACTTTCATTTATCTTGTTCTTATCTTTTTTTTAGAATGGACTTTTAAAATCTTGAAGTAACCCGGCGTTTTTATCCCGTGGAGAAATGATCGGTTTATCGATATTCCAATCATAGCCGATTGAATCCCAGCGAATAGCCTTATCATGTTCCGGGCTATGAACGGTTGCGACCAAATAATTCATGATCGTGTGGTCTTGCAGACTCATGAATCCGTGAGCAAAGCCACGCGGAATATAAAGGGCAAGATGATTTTCGGCACTTAACACCACATCCATGACCTGACCATATGTGGGAGATTTTTTTCGAATATCCAACACAACGTCCTTAACCGCTCCATGGGTCACGCAAACCAGTTTTTCATGATCGGCGGGAGGCACTTGAAAGTGCATGCCACGGATCACATTTTTATCTGATATTGAAAAATAGGATTCTTTAAAACAATTTGCTATGCCCGCATCCATAAAGGATGCTTCATCGTAACATTTAATAAAAGATCCGCGGTCATCATCGAACCGGGGCATTTCAATACATTGAACACGATCAAATAAAGTTTTTATGATCTTCATATTTTATCCGAAATATTCTTTGATTTGTTCACGGCACATAGTCAATGCATCCGTACCGTCAAAAACTTCTTTGTACCAGTTCATGGTCTTTTCTACAGCCGTTTCAGACTTCCATCTCGGGTGCCAATTCAAGGTATTTTTAGATTTCTCAATCTCCAGTCTCAAGATGCCGGCTTCGTGTAAATTTTCTTTATCGGGCCGATGTTCAAAATGTCCGCTCCCCCATACTCTGATAGCGGTATTGACCAATTCTTCAACTGTCATTTCATCGCCTTTTTCCGGACCAAAATTATAGGCACCCTGAAACTTTACGGGATCTTGATGGAGTTTATATCCAAGGGTCAAATACCCGTAAAGTAGTTCAAGTACATGTTGCCACGGACGAATTGCTCTTGGGTTCCTAACATGTAAGGGATTATTCTTTTGCAGCGCTCTTACCAGATCGGGAATGATACGGTTATCGGCCCAATCTCCTCCGCCGATCACATTACCGCCTCTTGCCGCAGCAACGGATTTTTTATGTTCATTGATGTCTTTAGGATTAAAAAATGCTTTCTGATATGATGCGATCGCTATCTCGGCTCCCGCTTTGCTGGAACTGTAGGGATCAAAACCCCCAAGGCGATCACTTTCCTTGTAATGGAATTCCCATTCCATATTCTCATATACTTTATCGGTCGTGATCATAACGCCTGCGCAAGGCTTTGTTAGTATTCGCATGGCTTCCAGGACATGAACCGTCCCCAAGATGTTCGTATCAAAGGTGTTAACAGGAGTTTTATATGATTCGCGAACCAAGGCCTGAGCGGCAAAATGAAATATGATATCGGGTTGAGATTCCTCAATGGCTTGATGAACGGCATTTCTATCTCTTATATCGGCAATATGGGAATGACACAGATCATCGCCATTTATGGAATAATACAGGTCATTCTGATGCATCGGATCAAGGGCGTAGCCCGTTACTTTAGCACCTAAGTGTTCAAGCAAAACCAGCATCCAAGAGCCTTTAAAGCCAGTATGGCCGGTTAAAAAGATACTTTTGTCTTTATAAAATGACCTTAATTCGTTTATCATTTCCAATTTTTCCATTTTGGATTTGTTTCCCAAAGCTCATTAAGTTCGATTTTGTCACGCAAGGTATCCATGCATTTCCAAAAACCGTGATGTTTATAAACAGCTAATTGTTCCTTGGCACAAATATCTTCAAGGGGTTGACGTTCCCACATAACATCGTCTGCATTTTCATGTAAATAGTCAAAAACACCCGGCTCTATGACGAAAAATCCGCCATTGATCCAGACATTTTCTGTTTTTGGTTTTTCCTGAAATGTGCGAACCATATCATTCTCATCAATATCCAAGATCCCAAAACGACTTTGAGGCTGGACTCCCGTCATGGTCACTAGACCCTTCTTGCTTTTATGAAATTCAATAAGCTTATCGATGTTCACATCAGAAACACCATCGCCATATGTCAGCAGAAATGTCTCATCCTTTAAGTATTTTTTTACGCGATTCAATCGTCCGGCGGTCATGGTTTCCAGACCGGTATCAATAAGTGATATTTTAAATTCTTCACATGAACTGTCGCTGACCTTAACCTGATTGTCTTTAAGGTCGATCGTCATATCCGAATGCAGCGCAAAATAATTAAGAAAATATTCTTTTATCAGTTCACCTTTATAACCAAGACAAACTACAAAATCATTATGCCCATATGAGGCATAATGTTTCATGATATGCCACAATATCGGTTTCCCGCCGATCTCGATCATAGGTTTAGGTCGTAGAATTGATTCTTCAGATATCCGACTTCCTTTTCCGCCTGCGAAAATGACCACCTTCATATCTATTCTCCTTTACTCAGACTGCCGGGCAGATCTGAATAGTTTTTTTTCCCCCGAACAAAGAACTGCCATACAATGGATCGTGAATAGATCCCCTTTAGTTTTCTGTAGGGCACTTGCGAAACTATCTCTTTTCTTTTTCTTAAATATTTGGCCAGAGAACCCCAGAAATGTGCGTGTGCTTTTAGTATTGCACCCATTTCTTTTGCCCGTCCGGATATCAATGCTTGGAATCCCGACACAAGATCAAGAAACAATCGCCAGGGGATCATCCAAATAAGTCGTCCGGCCGGTAAATTTTTGATCAGCATGATCAGATTATTCCGGTAATTGTGATAGGTCTTTTCCGTGCTGCCATATAATATGACTGAACCACCAACATGGTAGACTTCTGATCGCGGAATCGCTTTAATGGCATAACCGGCTCGTTGTATGCGCCAACACAGATCGATCTCTTCCATATGGGCAAAAAAATCATTATCAAAGCCACCTACCTGATGATAAACATCCGAACGAAGTAAAAACACGGCACCACTTGCCCAGAAGACATCAATTGGTTCATCGTACTGGCCCTTGTCCTTTTCCACATGGTCAAATATCCTGCCTCTGCAAAACATGTATCCAAACCTATCCATAAAACCGCCTGAGGCACCGGCATACTCAAAAGAATCTCTTTCTTTATATGCCTTGATCTTCGGTTGACAGGCACCGAGTTTTTCATCTTCATCCATGGCCTTAACCAAAGGTGTCAACCATTGCGGCGGCACTTCAACATCCGAAGTCAACAAGGCATAGTATTTTGCTTTGATACATGCCAACGACTCTACAAAGCCATTTGTAAAGCCATGATTTACGTCAATATGTAAAATATCAATTTGCGGATATTCATTTTGCAAAAATTCCATTGTATCGTCTGTAGAAGCATTATCCACGACGATCAAACGATAATCCGTATAATCCGTTTTCAGGACAAATGGCAAAAAGCGTTCAAGATATGCCCGGCTATTGTAGCTTAATAAAACTAAAGCTACTTTTTCTTTCACCTGGATATCGGGCTTTTCCCGGCAGGCATATATCATTCATTTGCCAATGCTTCGATCTGCGTTTTCAGAGCTTGTGCCTGATGATCATTTGGAGCTATCTTGAGCCAAGAACCTAAAACATTCAACGCTTGACCGTATTTACCGGTTTCACGGTAAAGTCGAACCAATGTACCGGCTACCCAATTGTTATAGGGATCTTGCCGATAAAGCGGTAACAGGATCTGCTCGGCTTTTGTATAATTTTTCGCCTTATAGACAAGCTCTTGAGCGATCAACATAAGCGTTTGCTCATCAAGATTTTCATTACCCAAAACATCATCAATGCGTCGTATAAATTCGCTAGTATCGCCTAACTGAAAATATAAGCTACCCATTTGCAGAGTCAAATAAGGATGGTATTGCGGAATGATCTCCTCAGGTATTTTTTCATTTATAGTTTGAAGGATATCCGCTGCTTTTTCCTCTTCTCCGTTCTCAAGGAACACCCTCGCCGCTTGAAGGACAGCTGTACGATAGTTTTGCATCAGGCGTTGAGTGTTCGGACTAAAATAGACATCCG
>CAZSGO010000136.1:222-5157 GCA_964606395.1 uncultured bacterium | reverse complement strand
ACTAGTGACTAGTGACTAGTGACTGGTGAATAAAGTTCTTTCACATACAAACCAACTTATATAAAAAAGGGCGCGATATATCGAGCCCCTACTTTATATTTCACATTTTTATCTTGTCACTTGCTCCCATCCGCTTGTTTGCATGGATTTGAATAAGTCGCCCTCTCTATAAATAAAAAAAGCTTCCACTCCTTCCAGTGATTCAATAAATTCCATTCCTTTGATCTTACCAAGAACAATAGCCGCCGTTGCGGCTGCATCAGCCAACATACAACTTTCCGCTACGACGGTAACTGAGGTAACTTCATGCTTGATGGGATAGCCCGTCTTTGGGTTTATGAGATGAGAATATCGTTCACCGTTCTCTTCGTAAAATTGTTGATAATCACCCGAAGTTGCACAAGCCAGATCATTAAGAGTAATAGCTTTAGCCGATTGTTGATTCCCGATATTATTTTCATCGGGAACCGCTATTCCAATGCGCCATGGTTTCCCGTTTCGGTTTCCTTTTGTTCTTACTTCTCCCCCGATCTCAACAAGAACATCTTTATAGCCGTTTAAGACAAGTTCTTCCAAGACAATATCCACGCCATAGCCCTTTGCAATAGCAGAATAATCCAATTTCACTTCAGGATCCGATTTTAATATCCCGTCCTTCGAAAGGGTAAGCTTGTTCATTCCAACATGCTTCATTGCCTTTTCAAGCTCACGAGGTTCGGGTTTTTTGCTTAAACCCTTATCTCCAAAGCCCCATAAACGGACCAATTCCTTTACTGTCGGATCAAAAGCTCCACCGGATTTTTTATAAATATATTCAGCCGTTTTACTTACCAGCATAAACTCATTTGATATGGGGTATAACTCAGACTTTTGAAAGTTATTGAATTGAGATATCTCACTTTTGGGATCATAGGTATTTAAGCCCAGATTAACTTTACTCAAGGCTGATTGAATAAGCGTTTCGATACGATCCTGATCGTTCCCTGAATCAACACCCGACACCTTTACCGTGTACCATGTTCCCATGGTGCTGCCTTGAAAACTTAATAAAGCTTCCCGACTGCAGGAGCTGAGGACCATCATCGTGACAATAAGTGCTATAAGTATTTTTTTGTGAAATATCATGTTGTTTTCCAATTCATATTATTTTTACATTGAAATTTACACATAATTTTTGCATTATCAAGCACCTTGAATAAACAGGAGAGAATATGCGGAGATATTTCATTATGACCGTTTCTATCATGATGGCAATTCTATCTTTAACCGGATGTGCCACCAAATCATTAAAATACGATTCGTTAACGAATATCATGAAAGATGCAGTAGCGGATTCTGCTTGGCCTGGAGGTGTTTTATTGATAGGCCAAAACAACAAGATCATTTATCATCAAGCTGTCGGTTATCACACTTATGCCAAACAACAGGCGACAAAGAAAGATGACATATTTGATCTGGCATCAATATCCAAAGTAGTCGGAACAACATCTGCTGTGATGAAATTGGTTGAGAACGGTCAACTTTCACTTGATGATTTTGCCGTTACATATGTTCCGGAATTACAGGGACCGGACGAAATTCAAACGGCATTAAAAAAAACCATCACGGTCCGGCATCTTCTTACACATACGGCAGGCTTTGAACCCTTTAGATTATTTTATGAAATGGATTGCTCTGTTGAAGCCCGCTGGGATAGCGTATTCCAGTCCGAGCTAAAAACAAAACCCGGGACAAATACGGTTTATTCGGATATCGGATTAATGATCATGGGCAAGATCGTTGAAAGTATCACTGGAATGCGGCAAAACGAATATCTTGAACAAGCCGTGTTCACCCCCTTAAAAATGGTTGATACGGGTTATTTACCTGATCCGGCTTTGTTGGATCGTATCGTACCGACGGAGATCAAGGATGAAAGTCTTATTCATGGTTACGTCCACGACGAGAACACTCACAGTCTCGGTGGTGTTGCGGGACACGCAGGGCTTTTTTCAACCGCACCGGACCTTAGCCGTTTTTGCCGCATGATGTTGAATGAAGGCGAATTGGACGGTATAAGAATATTTAAACCCGAAACAATAAAATTATTTACAACACGTATCGATCCAAAAAATTCACGATGTCTAGGCTGGGACAGTCCTGAAGGCGAAAGCTCCGGTGGAATTTACATTTCACCTCACAGCTTCGGTCATACAGGTTATACAGGTACATCACTTTGGATAGATGCAGAAAATGATGTGTATGTTATCTTACTCACCAATGCAGTACATCCAGATCGTTCATACAAATATCCCAATTACTTTGACTGGCGGCAATTAGTTCATTCGGTAGCTTATGAAAAGATGGGATTAACAAAACGAAATCCCGAAGTACACTTAAAAGAACGATGGGTGGAAAAATTTGGAGTAAAAAGATAAGATGATTAAAAAATTCTTTCTTAATATCTGGAAATATTTAAAAGACTGGAAAAACCTTCTGGGCCATACATTGGTTGGTATCGGTATCATTTTGGTTTCTGCGATTCTACCGCTCCCCTGGTGGGGCCGTTTGATCGTTTTGGTAGCGTTGATCGTTTTCAACATTTATCGCGAGCGTCTTTTTGCCGCCATCTTTAGAAAAAAACGATCTGTGTCCAAAGAAGAAGAATAACCGATAATTATTATCATAAATATTTTCTGCTTTATTGTTTTTAATGATTTTTGCTTTTTTGCATCTTATTAATCAAATAATCGTTTGGGTGAAAGCCCTTTTTTCATTACATTTTGCCTTGGTATCATATCAATATCTCATTATAAACGGTATTTTAAGGAGAGCACAAGAATGATAAATATTATCTGGCTTGCCATGATTATTATTGGCGTAGTCGTTGCAGCTGTTAGATGTCTGGGAATAACCCTAACTCCCTTAGGCATTTACTTAGCACCCACCTTTGAACCTTTAAGTCAACTTACCAATTCTGTATTTGATTATTCAAAATTCGCGGTTGAATTGGCTTTGGGACTTGTGGGTTTGATGGCGCTTTGGTTGGGAATTATGAAGATCGCTGAAAAATCCGGTCTTATCAGTGTTTTAGCCCGAGGGTTAAAACCTGTAATGGTCCGACTTTTCCCAGAAATTCCCCCTGAAGATCCGGCTATGGGTTCTATTATCATGGCTTTATCCGCAACCATGCTGGGGTTGGGAAATGCTTCTACACCACTTGGTTTAAAAGCTTTTGCGGATATGCAAAAATTGAATAAACACAAAACTATTGCTACCAATGCTCAAGTAACATATATGGCCATGAGCACGTCCAGTGTAACGATCATTCCGGCAACCATCATTGGAATTCGCACGGCAGCCGGATCATCCAATCCATCGGAGATCATTGCACCTGTCCTTATTGCCACGGTTGTTTCAACAACGGTGGCAGTGATAGTATCCAAATTGCTTCAAAAGCTACCAAGGTATCAGGTCGAAAATTATATTGAAGAAGGCGATGAGGAGGTGACCCATGAAGAATCTTAAAAATAAGATCATCCTTATTGTTGTTCTTGCAGGCCTTGCTGCGTCATTCATCCTGTTTTCATTTGCTGATGTAATGCAAGTTATCTCAGTTTTGGCAATACCCATGATCATTGTCTTCATTCCAATTTACGGTTATAACAAAGGGATCAAGGTCTATGAGGAATTTACCGAAGGTGCAAAAGAAGGCTTTCAGGTTGCCCTGCGTATCATTCCTTTTCTGGTTGCGATCTTTTTAGCAATTTCGGTTTTCAGGGCATCGGGCGCAATGGATATCTTGACTTGGATCATTTCACCTATCACAAGTAAGATAGGCATGCCCGGAGAGGTGGTTCCCATGGCTCTCATGCGACCATTGTCGGGAAGTGGTGCACTGGGTATCATGTCCGAATTGATCAAGACACACGGCGCTGATTCCTTTATTGGACGTTTGGCTTCAACCATGATGGGGTCAACGGAAACGACCTTTTACATTATTGCCGTTTATTTCGGTTCGATCAATGTAAAACAGACTCGTCATGCACTGCCCTCCGCATTAACGGCCGACCTGGCCGGCATGATCGCATCTGTGATCGTATGCCATGCTGTTTTCGGGTAAAAAGATCATTACATAAATTTAAAGTGCCGCTGGAGATCAGCGGCACTTTTTTTTATTATTGTTTCTTTTTAAATGATCCGTTCCAAATAAGGATCCCCGTTAATGCTCCAAAAGCAAGAAACGATTCAATCCACACATGGGCATTTGGAAGAATATTTTTAAAAGCATTGAATTCCAATAATAAGATCACAGCTATCAAAATGATAAATGACACTGGTTTTTTCATATTTCCCCTTATATCATAATAATTGCCAACACCGCATAAGCAGAGGTCTTTGCCGCTTCACCGATGGCACGGCCGGCGATAATTTCCAGACGGCCCTCCTGCCCTTTATAAGTATCACGGATACCTTCCAGTGTTCCAATAACTGCACCCGCGCCATCAATAATACCTACAGCACCCAAGATGCCAAGGGATGCTTTACCCATATTGCCACCTAGGTTTTGTTGCCAATCGGTTAAATTTTCATCCCAATATCCAAGAGAATGGATCGTGGTTGAGATACCGTTCATGACGGCATCTTTATCCCCAAGATCTTCAATTTCTTTATCGGCATAAAGGTACATATTTTCCATTTTGCCGATCTTTGTTTCATTGCTGCTTAGCTCATCCAATATCACGGAAATAGAATCGAATATCTGCGGGTATTTCGCAATTATGGCAATGCTGTCTGAAAGAATATCTATTACTTCTGCATTTGCGGATGCTTTTGCAAACAGTCGTTTATTATTGACCAATGAAACGATATCCTCGGCAATGGTTTGATGCCGCACATATTGAAAATCAAATTGGGCTTCACCTATCTCAATACAATCGGAATAGTTCAAACAGT
>CAZSGO010000136.1:0-212 GCA_964606395.1 uncultured bacterium | reverse complement strand
GGAATAGCTCCGATACAGTTCATCCAATGCTATATTATGTCCCATTCCGATAGGATCATATTGCAGTTTTAATTCATCCAGGCGATCCACTGTGGGAGCTATGCTTTCGCCACATGAAGTTAAAAACACCATCAACAAAACAAAAATGAGAATAAAAGTGATCTTTTTCATTTGTCTACCCCCTCTAAAGAAGTTTAACGTTTAACGTTTAA
>CAZSGO010000135.1:0-5198 GCA_964606395.1 uncultured bacterium | reverse complement strand
TTTTCAAATGTAAGTAGCGCCCTTCTTCTCATGCGAAGACAGGGCGTTTGCTTATAAAGACGTAAAACGTAAAACGTGAGTCGTAAAAACAGCATACCCAAGCACCAAAATATGTATCCCGACCGTAGTCCGAAGAAGTATAGCGAATGCGGACGAAGCGAAGAGATCTCAAATTGCTCAATTTTTAGAATTTATTATCATAAAAAGACAAAACCCGCCCGATTGCTCGGGACGGGTTTTTTATGAAAGGGATATGATGTGCGTTTTATTTTGCCAGCATTTTTTGAAGTTGGCGTGATGCAAGTTTGGGATTGCAGATCACATTCGGACCGGCAATACATCCTCCTTCACAGGACATGACCTCAACAAAATTGCCGGGACAATTTTTAGTAAAGCGTTTAAGCTCTTTCATACTCTGTTTGTTCAATCCATCTATCTGAATAGCTTCAAGATCTTCACGCTTCGTCGCGACGCGAACGGCCTGGGTCACCCCGCCTGTCATGGCAAAGCCCCTACCTTCTGCCGAAATATCTTCCAAATCTGTCGTTTCCATTTTTTGAACATCGATCTTTGAAGCAATGAACATTGCACCCAGTTCTTCAATCGATAGTACAAGATCAACCGTTTCATCCTTCCAGGCCTCATAACGTTTAGCGATACAGGGACCAATGAAAACCGTTGTTGCTTCGGGGGCTTC
Organism: uncultured bacterium; assembly: GCA_964606395.1. Lineage (GTDB taxonomy): Bacteria > Fidelibacterota > Fidelibacteria > Fidelibacterales > Fidelibacteraceae > M50B103. Next base: position 4,501 of record CAZSGO010000135.1, on the reverse strand, counting down.
TTTTCTGGCACGTTCTCCGGTATAGTGCATGGGAGTTGGGGTTTCCGAGATATATGGTTTTAATTCGGGTAGATGTTTCTCGGCTGTTTCTATCCATGCCGGACAACAGGATGTTGTCATAAACGTTTCGCCCTTTTCCATACGTTCCGCCCATTCTGTGCTTTCATTTATAGCTGTTATCTCTGCACCGGCGGCAACTTCAATAACATCATGAAAGCCCAGTTTGATCAGTGCTGTCACCAATTGTTCCATACTTGCCGAAAACTGTCCTACGATCGAAGGCGCTATCATAGCTGTCAATCTGTCACCCAATTGCATGTGTTTGACCAGATCAAGGATCTGGCTTCTTTCCATGATCGCACCAAAGGGACACGAGCGCATACATTTACCGCAATAGGTGCATTTGGTAAAATCAATATGTTCTTTTCCGTACTCATCTTTAGAAATGGCATCTACGGGACAAGCTTCTTCACAGGGAACCGGCATATATATAATGGCATGATACGGACATTCTTTTTGACAGATCCCACAATTGATACACAATTCATGCTTAATGTGGGCGCGGCCGTTCACAAATTCGATCGCATCTTTGGGACAATTCATCATACAAGGACGGGCAACACAACCCTGACAAGCATCGGTAACCACATAATTTACTTTAACGCAGGCACTGCAAGCTTCATCGATAACCGTTAAAAAGGGAGTTTCGGGTTTTTCACGCTTATATGCATCTTTTGCATAATCGGATAAAAGTTTCAGCTCGTCCGTTTCTTCTTCAATGCGATGCCCCATCAACGCCATTAAACGGTAGCGTATCATCGCACGATCTTTGTATATGCAACAACGAACGGATCTCCCATTCTTGGGAAACAATTCTACCGGGATCCTGTCAATATTTTCCGGCTGCTTGGCCATTAATACTTCAGATAACTTTGTAAGCAGTTCCCGACGTATCAATGTTGCATTATTAACATAATTCATGGTTGCCTCTTATCTGTCGGTCCAATTTGTCAGTTCTTCAATATAATTCAGTATTTTGGGTATTGTCGCTTGATCTAACAGATACCCATCGATCTCAACGAAGGGTGCTTTTCCTTTGCTTCTATCCTCGCAATATCCAAGACAGGAATTGCCTTCGATCATGATATTTTCTTTTAAATGTTCCGGAAGATTCTCTTCCAAAAGCAGCAGATCTGAACCACCCATAACAAAGCAATGGGTGCCTGTACAAATAATAACCTTGATCTTTTCTTTCATGTTCTGATCCTTTATATAAATTTTAATTCCGTCTCTTTAAGATATTTATCTTCAAGAAGTCGGATGATCTGTTTAACCAGACTTCGTCTTATTTCCAATTCGACCGGCACATTGGGATCCTGATGAGCTTCGTTGATCTTGGTTCCGATCAAAAAATGTATCTTATCTGAATTTAGTAAATGATCGATCAAAAGTGCAGCTCCGTGCCGGGGAAGTGTTTCCGGATTCGTACCATCTTCAAGCAACTGAAGAACTTTACCCAGTGTGATCGATCCTTCGGTTATAAGGTCCACTCCATTCATGATAGAGGTTGTTGGAATATCCTTATCGTAATTTTGCAGATCCACTTTGATCTTTTCGTTTGTTTCCCGGGCTATAATATTGGCGGTAGTTCCGCCGCAAATTATTTTTTTTCCTTTGAACGACCTGAAAGCATCAGCCATTGCAGCATCATTTTCTCTATAGATCGGTGGTCCGGATATTAATAAGGTCTCACGTGGTTCTCTAAAACTGATCACCCCGCAACTTGTATCATCATAAGGGGTTTTGTTATCGTTCTCCAGAGCTTTATCACAAATAAGTTTAGACAGGTACCGGGCACTGACCGATGGATTCTTAGCGACAATATCACAAACATAATTGCTTACGTTTTCGTCACCCCAACCAAAAGGGTATAACTTGGGACCTAATCCGCTTTGGGTAATACCGTCTGACATTAAAATAATTCGATCGTGCAGTTCGGCTTGAAACTGACTATAATACATCTTATCGTGCAATTGATCCATTTTATTTAATTCATATTGATGACGATCGGGGACAATGCGTTTTCCGTTACGAATGATCAAAGCTACTGGATTACCATATTCGATGAGATTGACAAAACCATTGTGATCTACATCAACTATGGTAAAAGTTGCATAAGAGATCTTCCTTACACTACATACGGGCAAGGTTTGCATAATGGCTCGAGCTGTTTTTTTAAGATCATAGTTATGAACCATATAATTCAAAGCCATCGTAGCGGTCATACCCGAAAGAACATTCGCTTTGACGCCGGAACCAAGGCCATCGGATAACACACTTATGACCCGCTTATCGGATTTGATCTTTTTAGACAGAAAAGCGTCGCCACATACCAACTGGTTTTTTTTATTGATCTGAGTGTAATCTATTTCAACAAAGGGTTTATGATTTGTCATTTTTTTTCTTCGTAGAAATATCAGCTGAAAATGAATTGATGATCGAATCGAGAACCACTTGGGTTTCCGAAGCATTTTCTCCTAAGAGATATGCGATCTTTTGAACCGTTTCCAAATTCTTTTCGATCACATCCCTTGTTTTATCTATAATATGCTCTTTTTGCATTGCGGGAGTTGTTATATCCTGGAACACTCCTCCAACGATACGATGTTTTTCTATCGTAAATATTGAACCGTGAAGGATACGCTTATCAAAACGAATATCTTTATCAAGAATATCTTCACCATTTTCTAGAACAGCCCGAAAATAATGATGGAATGGCAGTATTTTATCTAATCGTGCTCCTTCCATTCCCGGTTTTGCATCATAAATACTTTCTTCTACCTGTCCCAGTAAATGTGAGAATTTTCTATTGCACTCAACGATCTTTAATTGATCATTGACGATCACCACTCCCGAAGGAATTGCCCGTAATAATGCATTAGCTTTTTTTTGTGCGAGTTTTCTCATGTGTGTAACACACATTTCGCGTTCCGCTCTGCCGTCCAGAAGTGCTACGGCAAAATCCCGGCAACTGTTATATCCGCACCCGCTGCAATTCAATTCATCTTCTTTCGTGTATTTACCGACTTCTTGCAATGCTTTTTTTATATCCAGTTCATCAAAATTATTTTTTACGGTAGCGATCCGGGGATAAACTTCCCTGATGTTTTCTTTAGGTGTACGTGGAAATTCTTTTATGGAATAGTTGCTGTCCTCAAGAATAGCATAACGTTTCAGGACCGTGCTTTTTTTATTTAATCTTGCGGGACCGTTTATACAGCCTCCTTTACACGCAAGTAATTCTATAAACACAGGGTGATCCGGTTTAAATTCCTCAAGACCATTCAGGGCCATATGAATATCACTGACACCTGAAAAGCTCATAAATGCCGAATCGTGGACAGCGCATTCTGCTTTTATACCCGCGATCATACCGCCTTCAACGGGATAAAGACTACCTTCTCGCGCCGATTCCGGAATAAAATTTACAGAAGGATCGGATTCCATTAGTAAGGGGTTGATCTTTTCCTGCTTTAACCACTTGTCCAGACCCTGAAAGGTAATGGCTGCCGCAACAAGTTCAGGATGTGTATCCGACTCGTCTTTTTTTGATATACACGGACCAATAAAAACTACCGTGATATTTTCGCCATAAGTCCTTTTAAGCATAGCTGCGTGAGCTTGCATCGGCGACTTTAATGTTGTTACCGCATCATGAAATTCGGGATAATGTTTACGAACCAGTTCTACAGCTGAGGGGCAGGCGGAAGACAAAAATATACCGCCCTTTGCTTCCGACAATTGTATGGCAATATGCGAAGATACTTCCTGTGCGCCTAATGCGGTTTCAGACACACCCCAAAATCCCAATTTTTTTAAAGCAAGGATCATTTGAGATCTGCTTACATGATCAAATTCATTGATATAAGATGGGGCTAATGACACGATCACCCGATCTTTAAAGCGCAATAGTTGCTTGACCCTTTCAACATCATCCCGGATCTTTTTTGCGCCGGAGGGACATACTTCAACGCATGTACCGCACATGATACAATCTTCGGGTATGACAGATGCTTTACCCTCGCGAATATGGATCGCTTTAACCGGGCAATTTCGAACACATTTGTAACAATCCTGACAATCGGTTATTCCGGTATAGATAGGATATGTTTTATTCATCTTTTCCCTCTGACATTAAATGCAATAGCAGGTCTTTTACCGAATCGGGATGCACTTGATCATATAGAATTTCATTAATGATCAAGATCGGACCCTTTGAGCAATTTTCACTGCACAAGCATCCCGTAACGTTGATATTCGCTTCAAGCTTATTTTCTTTAACAAAGGACTGGATGATAGGTAGACTAAAACGGTTTCCCCTGCTGAAACAGGAACTCCCCATACATATTTCTATATTATAGCTATTCTTTTTCATTCTTTCCGGACTCTTTCGTGTAAAATATAACTGTCTCAAGTTCCAATTCGAGATCAACATTATTTA
>CAZSGO010000134.1:0-5218 GCA_964606395.1 uncultured bacterium | reverse complement strand
AACCAGCCTTGATCGATATAAATTGGAAAGTCCTATTGCGAAGACCGGCCATCCCTTTGTAGAGCCGTTGGCGCCATCTTATGCCGACGCAGCTTTACCCAAAGACCTCCAGTTGAAATGGAGAGATAAAGAAGGAGCAACTCAATACACGATGGAACTGGCATCATCAACAGATTTTAATACGCCCTTGCAACAATATACGATGTCCGATACCGTAAAAGATCTTAACCTGGATTATCAAACATCCTATTACTGGCGGGTGAAGGCCGATAACACCGTTTACTGGTCGCCAACATGGTTATTTACAACCCAGTTACCGCCGCAGGTTCAGGCCCTGACGCCTTTTGCATATTTAGAAGGCAGAGATCTTGATCCGGTCCTGACCTGGGCAAGCTTTGAAGATGCAAGCTCTTATGAATTGCAAGTTGCACGAGATGAAGCCATGAACGATTTGCTTGTCAATGAATCCTCTATAAGCGATACAAACTGGCAATTGAACGATCTGGATTTTGCCTCATCCTACTATTGGCGTTTGCGTTCGAATAAATACGACAGATGGACCGATGTTCTAAGTTTTAAGACCCGTGGAGAATTTGTGACGACACAATGGGCCAATAGCTCACTCTCCAGGCAATATCCCGCTTATCTTGACAGCAGTTTAGAGGCGAGCGGTTTGGCCTTGGGCAATTACGATGATAAGAATATCCTTCTTGTTCTACAAAGTTATCATGACAGTATTATGGTTACCGCGTTGGATGCTCGGACCGGAGAAGAAGTGGCGTTTGATTTAAATTTAAGCGGGATCAGTGGCGGACTTCATGCCCTTAGGGATATAGAAATTACGCCTGATGGTGTGATCTATGCCTCAAATTGTGTAGATATCGGCGGATCATTTAAGGTCTATCAATGGTTGGATCCCACCCAAGCGGCACAATGTGTATATCAAGCCGATGATGTGGCTTTTCGCTTGGGAGATCAGTTGACGGTCGATGGGAATTATGAAGACGGCTCAGTAACGATCTATGCGGTTGCTTCATCAAACTATAAATTGATCAAGTTGAATTGGAATAATGTCAGTGACTCTTTTGAAGCCGAACAAATATCCCTTAGACGCATGTTAAAGTCCAATGCTTCTCTGGCTTTGATCCCCGGTAGTGATGATCTCTACATTAACTCCAAAGGTTATTCTCTTGTTCATCTCAGTGCGGAGGGCAGTACATTGGGCATAATGGGCGATAATCCCAGCTTGCCTGTAAATTCCAGTGCCGTTGAAGGTTTTGCATATCAAGACAAAGAATATATTGTCTCTTATTATTATGGAACCGAATCTGCCAATATTATCGATGTGATCGATGGTGTGGCAGATGCCTTATCGGCCGGATCGACCTATCGCTTGGGTCTCAATCCAAATGCCGGAGCAGTTGGTGATGTGGAAGTCATGAACAATGAAGATGGCACTTTTAATATTTTTGTCCTGGGTAATCAAAATGGGGTTGCTTCGTTTACCTTTGATGCCGCTTCGGCAATGGTTGACGTTAATGATATCGCCATTTCCCATGATTTTGAGCTGAAACAAAATTACCCCAATCCTTTCAATCCGATCACGACCATTCCCTATGCGTTGAAATATAATGCAGATATAAAGATCGACATCGTTGATTTGAACGGACGAAAAGTTAAAACATTGTTCGAAGGTCGTCAAATGGCCGGAAGCCATGAGCTTCGATTTGACGCTTCTGATCTGAGTTCGGGGTTATATGTATGTCGTATGCAGGCGGATCAAAAAGTGATCAGTATGAAATTGACCTTACTTAAATAGTATAAACATATTGTAGAGGCGCACTCCGAAGCAACGGGGTTGCGTCTCTACTTCTTCTTTATTTTACAGTTTTTACAGATCCCGAAGATCTTCATGGTGTGTCGATTGGGAACAAATCCATGTGATTCACAAATGGAATCTTGAAGTGTTTCAAGCGCAAGGTCGTGAAATTCGATGATCTTTCCGCAGGACTCACAAATCATGTGATCATGATGTTCTTTTTGAACTTCATAGATCTTTTCATCATTGATACTTCGGATATATTTGATCAATCCGGCATTTTCAATGGTTTTAATGCTTCGGTAGACGGTTGCCCGTGAAATACGTTTTTCGGCGCAACTCATTTTTTCAATGATATCCTCAATCTTGAAATGATCTTTTTGAGCCAAAACTTCATCAAGAATATTCAATCGTTCAGGTGTAATATTCATGCCCTCGGAACGAAGATAAATTACAAATTGTTCATGTGGATCATTTTTACTCATCGTAATCCTTTATGAACTCAAGAGTGTCATTAGTTGATAAACAACGAACGATGCAACCCATGCTACGGTCAGAGTGTATGCGACGAATGCAACGGTCCATAACTTTGAATCGCTTTCTCTAAGAAAAACGGCAACCGATGCAATACAGGGAATATACAGTAGAACAAAGATCATGAACGAGATCCCCACCGCTTGAGAATATTCCGGATCGTCTCTCAATGACTCTGCAAGCGTTTTTGTCCCGCTATCGGTATCGCCAATAGCATAGATCGTGCCCATAGTGGACACTACGATCTCCTTAGCGGCCAATCCGTTGACAAGTGCTATATTGAGTCGCCAATCGAATCCCAGCGGCTTAGAGATCGGCTCAAGGAATTTTCCGATCCGTCCTGCAACGCTATAGGGCAATTGTTCGGCTTTTTCCAGACGTTCAAGATGGTCCATATCTGCATTATCTTGCAGCCTGAGCGTTTCATATTTTTGATGAATGTCGTTGTTCTTTGGATATGAGCCCGCAAACCAGATAATGATACTGGCAAGCAGGATGACCGTTCCGGCCTTTTTAATGTACATCCATGCGCGCATCCATGTTTGCTGGAGCATGCTGTGGCCCGACGGCATACGATAGGGTGGGAGTTCCATTACAAAAGGTTCCGAGTCATCTTTAAATACTGTCTTTTTTAAGAGTTTAGCCGAGATCAGGGCGATAAAGATACCAAAAAGATAAACTCCAAATAGAACGTTCCCTGCCATCTTGGGAGCAAAAAAGGCTGAAATGATGACTGTATACAGCGGGAGTTTCGCCCCGCAGCTAAAGAAGGGTACAACCATCATGGTTGTGATACGATCTCCGCGGTTTCGCAATGTCCTTGCGGCCATCATAGCCGGAACGGAACAACCGAAACCCGTGATCATGGGGATAAAAGATTTACCATGTAAGCCGATGCGATGCATGAGCTTGTCGATAACAAAAGCCACACGGGCCATATATCCCGTTGCTTCCAAAAGAGCAATGCAAAGGAAAAGTATCAGGATGTTAGGTAAAAAGACCAAAACACCGCCCACACCGGCGATAACACCATCCAGAAGAATTGATTTTGCCATGGATGCCGGGATGATCCCATCGAGGAAAGCGGTAAAAATTTGGAACAGGCGATCGATCCATTGCATAGGATATTCACCCAAGCGGAAGGTTAACTGAAAAATACCGTACATGATCAAAATGAATAACGGTAATCCCAAAAAGCGATGCAAAAGTACGTTGTCAATTTTTTCTGTCAGAGATTCCGCTTCTTCTTCGGTATTAATTACCGTTTCTTTGATGGCGCCATTGATAAAGGCAATACGTTCTTCGGCAAGATATGTATCGGGTTCCATATGCTGATGATGCTTATGAATATCTGCCCGGATATCTTCTAGGACTTTTTCAATAGTTACCCATTCGGATGTCGGTTTGAGCAAGTCAATGACATCAGGGTCTTTCTCTATAAGTTTGATCGCCATCCAACGGGTTGGGAGGTGTTCACCTACATGTCTTTCCGATATAATATTGCTTAGCTCAAAAATATAATTTTCGATCTTTTCGGTATAAGTATGTTTGTATTTTTTTGTTTCGATCTTTTTAGACTTGATATCAACGATATGGTTCAGTAGATCCGGAATGCCCTGCTTCGTGACCGCTGAAGCCGGAATAACATGTGCACCGAAAAGCTTTTCGAATTGTTCATAATCAATATGTGTATTTTGCTTCTCAACTTCATCGATCATGTTCATAACAACTAAAAGCTCGACCTCAAGGTCCATCAATTGTGTCGTTAGGACCAAATTCCGCTCTAAATTCGTTGCATCAATAATATTAATGATCATATCGGGCTTTTGTTGAAGAATATAATCACGGGCGACTTTTTCTTCCGGACTGTAGGGCGAAAGGCTGTAAGTTCCGGGGAGATCTACAAGGCGAATGGTATAACCTTTATGCTTGAATGTCCCCTCGATTTTTTCAACGGTAACCCCGCTAAAATTGCCGACTTTTTGATTGGCGCCGGCAAGGCAGTTAAAAATGGATGTTTTACCTGAATTTGGATTGCCGGCAAGCGCAATATGGATGGTTTTATCGTTTTCCATGGAAATGCCTCAAGTGTCCAAATCCACGACCCCGTCCCGATCGTTGTCCATAATGGGGGATGGGTCCGATATCCGTAACCCATACATCTTTTGCTTCCTCTTTTCTCAGGCTCATCAGAAAACGGTGAATTCGTATCTCGATCGGATCACCAAGAGGGGCAAAGCGAACCACAGCCAAACATGTACCGGGAACCAATCCCATATCCAGCATGCGCTGTCGGACCGCTCCTTTTGCATCTACGCTCAGTACACGATAGCGTCTGTCAATTTCAGCTTGACTTAGGGGCATAGGTGTGATTTTATCGCTTGTGTTCATCATGTCAAAATAATAGTGATTTTAATCACATAATACAAGCAGATAATTGAGATTAAATCTCAATTATGCGATTTTATGTTCAGATGGTGTTCGGTGCGGAAATGACGGCAGAGCGTAGGTTTCTTACCCATGAACATCAACTATCAACCAATAAATAAAATTATTTCATTTTAGCACTTTTAAGAGTATGTTTGAGTGCTTTTTGAAAAACAGGGAGGAGAATACGTTGAAAGGTTAAATGACTATGAGTGAACAAACTCCACTTCTACAACTTGAGAATATAAAAGTAAAAAAACCTCATCAACCGATCGAGATCTATACATCAACACTTTTTCCGGGATTAATTTATCAGATCCAAGGCCCGAATGGCTCCGGAAAAACAAGTTTGCTGGAAGTTTTTGCCCATGAACAGAAAATTGACGAAGGAAGTATTTATTTTGAAGGTAAATCCGGGGCAAAAAAACAATATTCTAC
>CAZSGO010000133.1:0-5261 GCA_964606395.1 uncultured bacterium | reverse complement strand
CTAACACCTCAGTCTGGAAATTCTGATCCGTGACTTCGACTGTTAATTGTGACATATATTCTCCTTTTATTTTTTTCCGGCTAAATATAAGAATTTTTTAATCAATGTGTTATGAAATTCTATGCTCTGATCCATTGAATGATCTCTTTAAGTGTTGCTCTCTTTCCATACATGAGTAAGGTGGTCCTGAATATCTTGGAACCCGCCCAAGAAATAGCAGCGATCCAAGCAATAAGATAAAGCATCATTAACAATATTTCCCATAATGGAGCGGACAGCATCCCGATCTTTAGGATCATCATAAACGGTGTTGTAAGAGGAATAAATGATAAAATGCCGGTCAAGGGCGTTCCCGGGTTCATCATAATGGGCTGGATCAACATGATAGGTAAAACCGCAAAAAGAGATAAGTAACCAACCGATTGCTGAGCTTCTCTTTCATTGTCAAATAATGAGCCCAAGCTCACATACAAGGCCGCATACATAAAATAACCCATAATAAAATATAAGAAATACCAAAGGATATTCGGGGTAAAGACATCGGCCGGACTAAGATCAATGTTTAACATGGCTCCGCCGTAAAGGCTGAATATTAAAATAATTACCAGATAGATCGTGATCTGAATTACGCCAAGCATTCCAATGCCCAATATTTTTCCCATCATCAGTTGATTGGGTTTGATACTTGACATCATGATCTCAAGAATACGATTTGAGCGTTCTTCAATAACTCCGCTGATCAGCATCGATGAACTCATGACGATTCCCATGACAAGAAGCCACAAGAACACACCCGGTACACCGTAACGAACAATGAGATTTGACTTAACGGCACTTCCGCTTGCACCGACTTCATAAACAGAAACATCCGGACGTTCCAAGACATAATCCATGTCTTCTTTTGTCATACCCAACGAGACAATACGTTTTTCCATGCTATACTGGCGTATGGCACCTTTAAGCTTCGATATTTCTTCCAGACCCACATTATCGTTATGGTATATATTAATTTCGGCCTTATTCATAAAATCCGGTTGAATGACAATGACAATTCCCGCAATATTATCTTTGACCAGGGTATTGATCAAGGTATCATGATTCTCCGGTGTTGTCTGATATTCTTGTATCGTATAAACACTTTGACCGTCATTGGTAATAAATTGTTTATCCAAATGGTCTGCTATTTCTTCATAAATACCATTTCCCTGATCAATAATGCCCACATCTTTAGCGTCTATATCTCCACTAAAGGCGAGTACCGATGGGAGAATGGAGATCAACAATACAACAAATGGCATAAAGACAGAAACGATAAAAGCCTTTGACTTCAATCCTCTATGCAATTCCCATTGAGCGATGGTCAATGTTTTATTCATTGGTATCTCCTATCAATTCGATAAAGGCTTTATCTAAACTTCCGCCGTGTTTTTCCATGATATCTTTTGTTTTACCCATGGTGATGATCTTGCCTTTATGGATCAAACACATCGAATCACAATTTTCTTCAACTTTAGCCATTTGATGGGTACTAAGTATAATGGTTCGATCCTGCGCTTTGAAATCTTTAATGATATCTTGCAAGATCTTTTGATTTACCGGATCTAAACCCGTAAAAGGTTCATCCAGGATCATTAAAACGGGATCATTGATCACAGCAATTATAAACTGGACCTTTTGTTGATTTCCCTTGGATAGTTCTGCGACTTTTTTATCGGCAAGATCCTCAATTTTCAATCGATTGAACCAATAGTTCGCTCGTTCTTTTACCTCGGATACCGGAACAGATTTAAGTTTTCCAAAGTACTCGACAACATCACGAACCTTTGCTTTTTGGTAAATGCCACGTTCTTCAGGTAAGTAACCGATACGCGCATGATCGCATGAAGTACTGGGTTTACCGTCAATGGTGATCATCCCGGAATCGGGCTGAATTATATCCATGATCATGCGAAGTGTCGTCGTCTTCCCCGCTCCATTCGGGCCAAGGAATCCGAACACTTCTCCAACGGGAATATCAAGAGAGATATTATCTACCGCCTTGATACCTGTAAAAGCTTTACTAATTCGGTCAATTTTTAACATCTTATTTCCTTTAAGTGACCTTGGATAATACATTCACCAAGATGGGATTATTTATTATTCCCCCGCCCCTATGATTATTCCGCCGGTTCTTTATGTGTATTTGCTTCATCGGTTTTGATCATTTGTTTCGCCAGTATTAAATGTTCATTGCATTTTTCAAGACTTGCTATCCCCTTTGCAAATTTCATCAGATCGGCATAATTGAACATTTCTTGTAATTTGATCATAAATTCAGGTTCAACATGTTCTTTTAAGACCGGAATAAGATCTGACGTTGTTAGTTCCTGTAAATGAATAAAGTAAATATTTTCAAAATAATCCCGGATGATATAGGTCAACTCGAGATAGAAATGTTTCCACTGTTGTTTTTCGGGATACTTTTTATTCTCAAGAGCGCTTAAATAATGTTCGGCTTTTTCTTTCGGGGTTTCCCAGTGCTCTTCGACCGTTTTAATTTTTTCAGATTTATGCTTAATACCCCAAATCAACAGAAAAACACTTCCGCCCAGTAAAACAAGGGCAATTAAAAACTCCCACCATGTCAACAGTGCAAGTGGAACGGGTGGTGTCATGGCCAGCGGTGCGGCATTAGTATCCAGCAATGAATATATGTAGAGATATTTTTCAGGTGTATAGATCGTATCCGGATTTCCGAACCCCGTGGAGTCCGTTTTAATGATCGGCATCGCCGGGATGTGAACAAAACCGGTATCAAAATTGACTGCTTCAATATTCAAATTGATAAATTGCCGGTGCTTTTTGACTTTCTCTGATATCTGAACATCCAAGATCTCAAGGTCTTTGATCCACATCGTTACATCAGGTAACATAAATACATGACGTTCACCACCCGACAGAGTATAATTTAATTTTATTCGATCCCCGATATGTAATTTTTCATCATTTACCTTAAGATCGAGCTTAACCTCTTGAGCAAATAGCGACACCACGATCATGAGGAGAAAAAGCAATCTTTTCATCGGTATTGATGTTTCCCTCTTGTTTTGAAAAAACGGTTCAAAGGCTCTATATATGAAACATCTGTGGAGATATGGATCAGGTCCGTTTTATTCTTCCGGCACATTATTTCGAGTTCATTTGTTCTTTTTTTATAATACTCGGCATAGTGATCACGAACTTTCTTTACCGAAGTATCTATGACCATCTTTTCCCCCGTTTCCGCATCGAAACAGGAAAGTAATCCAATATTGGGGAGTTCTTTATCCAGTGGATCTACAATGTGGACCATGATCAGATCATGTTTATTTGAGACGGCTTTTAAAGCATTCTCAAAATCGGTATCGTAAAAATCACTGATCAGGAAGACAATGCTTTTTTTATGCGCTACGCGTGAAAGGAACTGCAACGCATTTTCAATTCGTGTCCCCTTTCCTTCGTATTCACCGAAAAGGACTTCACGAATAACCTGCATCGCATAACCCTTTCCTTTGCGGGGAGAAAGATATTTTTCCACATCATGAGTAAAATTGATCAATCCAACCTTATCGCCATTCCGAATAGCGGAAAAAGCCAAAACCGCACAGATCTCCGCTGCGATCTCACTTTTATAGCGTTCGGTACTTCCTACTCGCCCGGACGCGGAAACATCGACCAAAAAATAAACGGTCAGTTCGCGTTCTTCTTCCATGACTTTGATAAAAGGCTTATTATTTCGGGCAGTCACGTTCCAATCGATCATTCTGACATCGTCACCCGGCTGATATTCCCGCACTTCGGAAAAGGACATGCCCTTTCCCTTAAAAATCGAGCGGTATTCACCGGAGAACACGTCATTAACAATGCGGCGTGTCTGGATCTCAATTTGTTTTACTTTATGTAATATCTCTCGAGACAGCATTAGGGTACCGGAATAGTATCGAACACCGTTTGAATAATATCTTCTACCGTAACATCTTCCGCTTCGGCTTCAAATGATAGCAACACGCGGTGACGCAAGACATCCAACCCGACTTCGCGAATATCTTCAGGCGTGACATATCCGCGATGCTGTAGGAAAGCATGCGCTTTTGCGGCACGAACAAGATTTAGCGAAGCACGCGGTGACGCACCTACATCGATCAATCCGGCAATGGATTCAATATTATATTTTTCGGGATAACGGGTCGCAAAAACAATGTCGGTCACGTATTTATGGATCTTTTCATCCACATAGATACTACGTACGATATTTCGCGCATCCATGATCTGCTTGGGCTTAACAACAGATGATACTTTTTCGGGCAATACGTTTGAAGTCATAAGCGATAACATGCTCATTTCTTCATTCTGGGTGGGATAATCCACCTTTACTTTTAACATAAACCGGTCGACTTGTGCTTCCGGTAAGGGATATGTTCCTTCTTGTTCGATCGGGTTTTGTGTTGCAAGAACGAGAAAAGGTTCTTCGAGAGGGTAAGTAGTATCACCGATACTGACTTGTTTTTCCTGCATGGCCTCCAGAAGTGCAGCTTGTACTTTTGCTGGTGAACGGTTGATCTCATCCGCAAGAATGATATTGGCAAAGATCGGGCCTTTTTTAACTTCAAAAGACGATTCTTTTTGATTATAGATCAAGGTTCCGATAAGATCCGAAGGAAGCAGATCAGGTGTAAACTGGATACGATGAAATGTCGTATGGATCGCCTGCGCCAGTGATTTCACAGCCAGCGTTTTGGCAAGTCCGGGAACGCCTTCCAATAATATGTGGCCTTCTGCCAGTAAACCGATCAGCAAACGCTGGACCATTTTTTCCTGTCCGATCAGTACTTTTCGCAATTCGGCCTGAATAGACTCAATGAAAACACTTTCTTTTTGTATTTGTTCGTTCAATACGGCAAGATTAAAGCTCATGATCACCCTTTCTATTCGCTGGTTCCACTTTTCATAATACCTTTTAACTCTTCGATCTGGTCAAGTGCTTTTCCCAGATTCCGCAATTCAAATTGTACGGACTCCACTAAAGCATGGTTAGGATAATCACGAATGAATTTTTCATATTCCACTTTAGCACGATCCTGATCATTCATGATATTGGCCAAGGTATATCCTGCCATAAAACGTGCTTTGGGAGCATCCGGATGAGAAGGATATTCATCGGCTATATAATCATATTTGGCAACGCAGGTCTCAAAATCCTGCAGGTCACCTGCATATATTTCGGCCAAACGATAAATTGCTTT
>CAZSGO010000132.1:3529-5361 GCA_964606395.1 uncultured bacterium | reverse complement strand
GCTCTTTATATTCTCTGTTTGGTATTTATAGTTTCTCTGTTTAAATTTGAATCTAAAATTCAGGAGACCGCATGGATTGGGATATCGTAATAGGATTGGAAGTACACGTACAGCTTAACACGGAAACAAAGGCTTTTTGTTCCTGTAAGGTTAATTATGGCGATCCTCCCAATACGCATGTTTGCCCCGTTTGCCTCGCTTACCCGGGCGCTTTACCCGTACTAAATAAAGAATTGGTCAATTCTGCCGTTAAGCTTGGACTGGCCACTAACTGTTCTATCCGTCCTCACAGCACCTTTGCAAGGAAAAACTATTTTTATCCCGATCTTCCCAAAGGGTATCAGATATCGCAATTCGACGACCCGATCTGCTATGCCGGACATGTTGATATTGAAGTGGACGGTTATAAAAAACGTATCGGATTGACCCGTATCCACATGGAAGAAGATGCCGGAAAATCCATGCACAGCGAATCGGGGACCCTTGTGGACTTGAACCGATGCGGAACCGCTCTACTGGAGATCGTCAGTGAACCCGATATATCCACACCCGCAGAGGCTTATGCCTATTTAACGACCTTAAAACAGATCGTTAGATATACCGAGGTATCAGATTGCAACATGGAAGAAGGTTCCATGCGATGCGATGCGAATATTTCACTTAAGCCCAAGGGACAGAAAGAATTAGGCACTCGTACGGAACTGAAGAACATGAACTCTTTTCGTAATGTAGAACGCGCTTTGATCTATGAAGCCAAACGCCAACAGAAGGTACTGGAAGCCGGTGGGATCATTACCCAACAAACCCTTTTATGGGATGACCAAAGCGGTAAAACAAAATCTATGCGTTCAAAAGAAAATTCACATGATTACCGATATTTCCCCGAACCCGATCTTTCGCCTGTGTTTATTGATGACGCTTGGATAGAAAAAATGCGCCGATCTCTTCCGGAACTTCCGGCAGAACGAACGCAACGCTTTATCGATAACTTTTCTTTTACACCCGAAGATGCACAAGTCCTAACCTCTGAAAAAGAGATCGCAGATTATTTTGAAGCAACACTTGACCATTTCAATAATCCCAAGCTTGTTCTGAATTGGGTCCGTAACGAGATCCTTCGCATATTGGTCGACACGGGAAAGAACATCAGCGAATCACCCGTTTCACCTAAAGCCCTTGCCGAACTTCTGAAAATATTAGAGAACAAAGATATTACGGCTCAAACGGCCAAAGCAGTTCTGGATGATATGGCAACTACCGGAAAAAGCGCAACCGTCATCATTGAAGAAAAGGGACTAAAACAGATCTCCGATTCTTCGGCTCTTGAAGCCATGATCGACAAGATCATTGCCGAGAATGAAGCAAATGTAAAACGATACCGCGACGGTGAAGAAAAGCTTCTGGCTTTCTTTATCGGACAAGTTATGCGTGCCACCAAGGGACAAGCCGATCAAGCCGTAACAAGAGATATCATTATAAAAAAATTGGGATAATATGATGCGCCATCTACTTTGCATCGATATAGGAAACACCCACATCGTCATTGCATTAATGCACGGTACAACAGTTCTGGATACCCTTCGTATTCCCAGTACTCCCCTTTTAACCGTACCGGACTATATTGCCCCGATCAAGAACCTGCTTTCGGATTTAAAAATCAAACCCGAAATGGTCGACGGCTCGGTTATTTCATCGGTTGTCCCCCGCCTGACATCCCCTTTTCAAGATGTCTGTCACCAATTATTCAACGATAATGCTCTTGTTGTTGACCATACACTTCCCTTGGACCTTAAGATCAAATATGATGATCCCGCCGAAGTCGGTGCCGACAG
>CAZSGO010000132.1:0-3429 GCA_964606395.1 uncultured bacterium | reverse complement strand
TTAATGTGGGGAACTATTGATCAAATTGACGGGTTGATAAAACGAATTATTAATGAATGGAATGAAAAAGATGTCACGATTATCGCAACCGGAGGACTTTCACAGGTTATTGCTCCGCATTCGACATACATTCAAAAGGTGGACAAATCGCTGACTTTAGTCGGCATGACCTATATTTACGAGCAAGTTAGGGGAGAAAAGTCATGAAACGCGCCCTGATAATATTATGTATCTCATTCCAGCTTCTTATGGCTGCCAATTATACCTCCATGGGTCAGGTTAAAAAGATCAACAGCATGGATATGAGGATGACCGATTACGGTTCAAGCTTTGGTGGAATGATGCAATGGCGGCTTCTTGATAATTTCCATGTAGGTGTACAGGCAAACTGGACCTTTGTTTCCAGTGGAAAAGAATATACCTGGACTGATCCCTATACCGGGTTGACAATTAAACTTAACACCATCCATCTTGATTTTGTTAAAGCCGGCCTTTTTGTAAAGAAGCATTTTTTTACGCGACAACTGGCAAATACCTTTGCACCGTTCGTGTCGCTTCAAGCCGGTCCGGTATTGGCCATTGATACGGATAATGATCCATGGGCGACTATGTCTCGCTATCAGGATGCGGCATATCATCTTGGCTTTTACTCGCATTTCCATTTTGGTATCGATTTTATGATGGAAAAACACAGTTCCCTCACGATAGCAATAGGATATGAGATCAATCAATTCAAACAGCCCGTGGATGAAGTATTTTTGAAAACCAACTGGAACGGTGCTGCGATCGTTATGAATTATGGAAAATATTTCTAATGGCTCACGAACAATTCTTTTATTCTAAGCATATAGCCGACGATACTCTACTCATCGAACACGATGAGCACAAACACTTATCCCGGGTTATGCGAAAACGACCGGGCGACGAAATATGGGTCAGCAACGGAAAAGGCATATCATATCAGACTGAGATCCTCATAATCGATCAGGACAGCACCAGCTGCAAAATTCTTGAAAAACATCCTAATTTCGGCGAACCCGAAAACCGCGTATCTTTAGCTGTCGGATTGATCAAACCATCCCATTGGGAGATCATGCTGGAAAAAGCCGTTGAATTGGGTGTTTATGACATTTACCCCTTAATCACGCGTTACACGGTCGTGAAGGGACTAAAACGAGAGCGCAGCGAGAAGATCATCCTTTCCGCGTTAAAGCAGTCCGGACGCTCTCACCTGCCAATTTTACACGATCCTGTAGCATTTAAAGACTTTATACGCATAAAACGTGATGAGATCGCTTATATTTGTGATAATCAGGATGATTACCCTCAATTGACATCGGGATCTGCTTCCGCGAATTATCATGTAATTGTAGGACCTGAAGGCGGATTCCATGCCGATGAAGTGGCGCTTGCCATTCAACATGATGCACATCCCGTATTATTGACAAATCGGCGACTGAGAACAGAAACTGCATGCTTGGCGGCTTTGAATCGTTTAATCGTTTAAGGTTTAATCGTTTAAGGTTTAATCGTTTAAGGTTTAAGGTTTAAGGAATTGTCATTCTGGACAGAGTGAATAATTTATTCAGGCCCAGAGGTGGTATTTGGAGGTTAAGAGTTTAACGTCTGTGGTTAAATTTAATATCTTTGAGCACAATACTAAATAAGGTATTATACAAAAATGAAAATTGAATTAAGATATTTTACGGGGACAGGAAATGCCTGGAAGCTACTGGATACTTGTAAAGAAACGTTTGTCGAAGGCGGTCATCAGGTCCATATATCCAAACTCGATCCGGGTGAATGCAGACTTAATGCGGATTTGATAGGTTTTGCCTTTCCCGTTTATGCTTTTGGCATGCCGCGTATCGTTAGACGCTATTTAAAGTCTATTATCAAATTCCACAAACCGCAAAAGGTATTTTTTATTGTTACACCCGGTGATGTAATAGGTGCAAGCTCAACAAGCAAAAAGTGCGAGAATATCTTAAAACGCAAAAATTGCGATATCGTGTATTCTGATGTGATCAACATGCCAAATAATTGGATCCCCTTCTCTCATACCGATACACCTGAAGTAAATTCAGCTATCATCGAAAAAGGTATTGAACGCTCAAAAGCCATTGCCAAAGACATTCTGGATAATAAAAGATCAACCTTCGAAGTAAAACAGATACCGGCAACCCTTAGGGTTTTAGGTAATGTGATCAATACGCTCTTCAGAAATTTTGGTTTATTCAGTCTAAAAAGCTTGTTCCGGGTCTATCCCAGTTGTAATGGGTGCGGCCTCTGTGCAAAAGTCTGCCCCACCGGCAGCATCAAGATGATCAAGGGAAAACCAAAATGGTTCGGTAGCTGTGAACAATGTATGCGCTGCGTACATATTTGTCCCCAGGAATCCATTTATCAATTCCCGGCCGGCACAAAGGGGAAAAGCCGATATATGGAACCGGATTTTAAACCATTTGAAAATTGAACGGAAAAATATGAAACCACTGAAATCGCTATTTATCGTGATCGTTATCGCCGCCATATTTTCTTCTTATGGCAATGCAAAAATGAATATCAAACCTTTGAACGATTATGCTCACTGGCATCAACGGATGGTGACATTCATCAATGAAAAGGACAGCATAAAGGAAGGTTCTGCCATTTTCTTTGGTAATTCCATTATCGAAGGATTTGATCTGGACACATATTTCCCCCACCTGAAACCCGTTAACAGAGGTATCGTATCGGATCATATAGACGGCATGATCGAAAGAATGAATGTTTGTCTCGGTAATGTAGATAGTGCAAAACTTTTTATTTTGATCGGTATTAACGATATCGGTGCAAAACGAAGCGAAAAGGAAATAAAGTACTTGTATCGCAAAATGATCAAACAAATAGTCCAAAACTATAATTATGATGTCTATCTGCATTCTATTCTACCCACCTCCCCCAGGTGGAAAAACTGTCCCCCGGACATGATCAAAAGCTTGAACGTTTATATTGAGAAACTTGCAAAAAAATATGATATGACCTTTGTGAACATTTATCCTTTCTTTAAAGCGGATGATTCCGATTACGCCAATGATGATCTTTTCAAAGATGGTTTGCACCCCAATCCGGCCGGATATAAGATCTGGGCTGACTATTTGAGAACAATAATTAAGAATTAATAACTAATAATTTTTCTGTTTCAATGTCTACTAAAAATACTACTTGTATATTTTGTAATAAAAACCGAGAAAGAGCCTATGACCAATAATGATATAATAAGACGACTTCGTTACATGTTTAATTATACTGATCTTGACATCATCGCCATTTTTAAACTGACCGATCACGATATCAGAAAAACGGATGTACGCGACTGGCTGAAAAAAAAGGATGATCCCTTATTAAAAGAACTTACAGATATTGAGCTGTCCATTTTCCTCAATG
>CAZSGO010000131.1:0-5362 GCA_964606395.1 uncultured bacterium | reverse complement strand
TTAAGTGATCTTCGTCACAATTCATTATTATATCTTGCTTTAATTTAGGCTTATCTGTTATATTTTTATAGTCACCCATTAACGAACAAGCATAACGCTAAATGCAAAACAAGATCGAGTTATATCAAACCGAAGATGGCGAAATACAAGTCGAAGTGACCTTCGAAGGTGAAACGGCATGGCTATCACAAAAAATGATGGCCGAACTTTTTAGTGTTAATATACCGGCAATCAGTAAACATTTGAAAAACATCTTCGATAGCGGCGAACTTGACGAAAAAGTGGTTATTTCCAATTTGGAAACAACCACTCAGCATGGTGCTATTGAGGGGAAAACTCAAACCAGAATAACAAAATTTTACAACCTTGATACTATCATTGCCGTAGGATATAGGATCAATTCAATCCGAGGAACTCGATTCCGACAATGGGCAACCCAGCGTTTGCGAGACTATCTTGTTGAGGGCTATGCAATTAATGAACAACGACTGAGACAAAAACAACAGGAAGTAAAATATCTTAAAACCGGTATCCGGATATTAAATAGAGTCATAGAAAATCAAGCACTCACAGCCGATAGTGACATACTCAAAATATTTTCCAAAGGACTTGAACTGCTTGACGAATATGATCACAACAAATTAGATAAAACAGGTAAGTCGAAAGTAACGGTAACTTACCCTTCGAAAGAAGATTATTTAAATATCATACAGTCTATGAAAACCGCTTATTCTTCTGATATATTTGCCCAAATGAAAGATGATAGTTTTGAGAGTTCTATAAGTCAGATTGGACAAACCTTTGATGGAAAGGATCTATATTCCAGTATTGAGGAGAAAGCGGCGAATCTCTTATATTTCATTGTTAAAAACCATAGCTTTACTGATGGAAATAAGCGTATTGCTGCTGCATGTTTTCTACATTTTTTACATAAAAATAAAATATTGTTTAATAGCGAAAACATACCTCTAATAAGCAATGAAACACTTGCTGCATTAACGCTTTTTATTGCATCAAGTAAAAGTGAAGAAATGGAAACGGTAATCCAACTTGTTATAAGTATTTTGAACAAAGGGTATATTCTATGAACGCCATAATGATCGCCCCCTGCGGAATGAACTGCAGTTTATGCATCGGGCACATCCGTGAAAAAAACCGCTGCGAAGGCTGCAACGGCAATGAGCAAACCAAACCTCATGCTTGCCGAACCTGCACGATCGTTGTCTGTGAAAAACGGCTGGCAACGGAAAGCGGCTTTTGTTACGATTGTCCCACCTATCCTTGCACGCGCATGAAGAACCTGGATAAGCGATACCAAACGAAGTATGGGATGTCAATGTTCGATAACTTAGCTTACATTAAGGAATATGGCCTCGAAGCTTTTATTAAGTCTGAGGAGGAAAGGTGGCGATGCGGAGAGTGTGGTGCAACGTTGAGCGTTCATCGAAAAGAATGCCAGCACTGTGGAACTGAAAGAAAAGATCGTCCACAGATTTAGCAGATTCACACAGATTGTTTTATTATGTCTTTAATCTGCGTTAATCCGTGTAATCTGTGGATAGAAAAGGATAAATAAATGAATAACATGTTCTTAGACTCAAAAAAACAAAGATCCACAGATCAGCAGGTCTTTAAAGATCACGTTATTATGTTTTTAATCTGCAATAAAAAGTGTACTCTACGTATAGGTTATTAATATCATGAAACAATTCTCCACAATCGGATGCTGCGGGATAGACTGCGGTCTCTGCACGCGTTATCATTCGGACGGTCCCTCGGCCTGTCCCGGATGCGGTGCACCGAACTTTAAGGATAACCACCCATCTTGCGGATTTGTAACGTGCTGTGTGATAAAGCGCGGCTATGAAACCTGCGCCGATTGTACGGATTTTCCCTGTTCGCGATTCGATGCAGAGCGCGAGGGACGAGATTCATTCGTAACACATCGGAAGGTCTTCGAAAATCTTGAAGCGATCCGCGAGAACGGATTGGAAACCTTTCTCAAGGAACAAAAACAACGCATTGACATCCTTATTAACTTGCTGGATAACTTCAACGAAGGCAGATCAAAAAGCTTCTACTGTTTAGCCTGCGCTCTTTTGCCTCTGGGAGATCTAGTTTCGCTTATGAGAGTGATCCATTATATAAATCCAGATCTATCGATCAAAGACAGAGCCCGACAGGTCCGTACGTTATTTAACGATCGCGCCGATGTTCTTGGAATTGAGCTTGTACTAAGAAAATAGAAGTCGAAGGAAATTTATATGGGAAAATTTTCATACAAATTATTTTCAAAATTGTCTCTCTGCTATGCACACTTTTCAGGCTACACAACTATCGATGATATCTATGATTTCGTTAATTCACTGATCCATGATGAAACCTATCTACCAACATTCTCAAGTATTATCGACTTCAGGGACGCTGATCTGTTCTTCAAGAAATTCGATGGTATTAAATATGTCGAATTTGTAAATGTCAATCCGCAATTGCAAGGTGACAGACGTGTCGCATTTCTTACAACAACTCCCCAACAAACAGCTCATAGTATAGAGTATAAAATGCTTGCAGAGGGATTGCCGATGCATGTCCGGGTTTTTACAACCATCGAAGCTTGTTTTTCATGGGCCGGAATAGCTTTCAAACATATTGAAGCGATCAACAATTTCATACTAAGTCAAAAAAACTCATAAAAAATCAAAAGAGGAAATATGGAAAACAAACCATTCTCGCTGGCCTGGTACATCATCGGCTCCGCCATCGTGTGGGGCGTTGTTATCCTGCTTTGTGCCTTGCTTTTAAAAAGCGATTACATGAAGGTTCAGCTTATACTCGGTTCAGGTGCCGCGATCCATTTGATCGTTATCTGGCTACCCTTGGCTGCACGGATCGCAAAAAACAAAAAAGATGAGAATAACTAACCGGGCATACCTGCAAGCCTTCCCTGCTTACATTTTTCGATATTTGCACAAAAAGCCCTTGCTTGTTAGAGCTGCCGGATGCTCCACTAATTATCCCAAACATATAATTTTTCCCATAAAAATATTTGTTTTGAGTATTAACATAATAATCCAAGTATTGCTTGTTATGGTTGATATTATTGTATAACATTTGCTAACACAGGCTTTTAGGGGATGAATAAAAATATCCCGATGATGAAAAAGAACAGCTAACGCCTCATGTCGAATTGATCGTCATAAGGCTAACTATATAAAGGAAATATTTATGAAACGTATTGATCTTAAAGAATTGAAAATCGGGGATCTGATAGCAAAAATTCCCATTATTCAAGGCGGCATGGGCGTAGGGATCTCTTTGTCGGGATTAGCGTCAGCCGTTGCGAACGAAGGCGGGATCGGGGTCATATCCGTTGCCGGTATCGGTATGCGTGAACCTGATTTTTTTAAAAATTTTGTTGGGGCAAATATCCGGGCGCTTAAAGAAGAGATCCAAAAAGCTCGAGGCTTAAGCAAGGGAATCCTGGGTGTTAACATCATGGTGGCCCTGACTAATTTTGCCGACATGGTTAAAACCGCCATTGAAGAAAAAATTGATATCATTTTTGCCGGCGCTGGACTTCCTCTTAATCTTCCAAAATATTTAACTCCCGGATCCAAAACAAAATTGGTACCTATTGTCTCATCGGGAAGAGCGGCGCGTATCATTTCCGAACGATGGTTCAAACAATACAACTACCTCCCCGATGCAATCGTAGTTGAAGGCCCAAAGGCCGGCGGGCATCTTGGCTTTAAACCCGAAAATATCGACGATCCGACATATTCTCTAGAAAAACTGATACCGGATGTGCTCAGGGAAATGCAGATATTCGAAGATAAATATCAACGATCCATTCCTGTCATCGCGGCAGGCGGTGTTTATACGGGTGAAGATATTTTCAAATTCATCAAGCTGGGAGCTTCGGGAGTGCAAATGGCAACCCGCTTTGTTGCTACCGATGAATGCGATGCCTCTATTGAATTCAAACAAGCTTATGTTGATGCCGAAGAGAAAGATGTCGTGATCATTAAAAGTCCTGTCGGTATGCCGGGAAGGGCGATCAAAAATCATTTTATCGATGACATCAACATCGGGAAAATGAAACAGATCATCTGCCCTTACCACTGTATTATTACCTGCGACTATAAAAAAAGTCCCTATTGCATTGTGCTTGCCTTGATCAACGCACAAAAAGGCAGATTAAAAAACGGCTTTGCCTTTGCCGGTGAAACGGTTCACAGGATCAAAGAGATCATGTCGGTTAAAAAACTGATGGGAATTTTATCAAGCGAATACCGGAACGCAAATAATTGATCCGGCTCGCACAACGATAATAAGCTGATCAAGCTATCGGACCGGTTTTTAAATCCACTATTTATATAAACAGGGCATAAACCTTATGCCCTTCTCTTTCTTGCATTTTACATTCTCACTGTTTAATTTCTAAATATTATTCTGCTTTTATAAAAACGAAAGGGATCTGCCATGTTGCGTTTCTTTATCGTTTGTATTGCCAATGGCCTGCTGTTCGGTATACTGGACGGCTTGATCAATGCCAATCCGTTAGCGCAAAAACTTTTCGACGTTTATAAGCCGATCGCCAAAGAAGCCGTCAACATGCCGCTGGGTATTCTGATCGACCTTGTCTACGGTCTGGTCATGGGACTGATCTTTCTGCTTGTGCACAAAGCCCTGCCGGGTGATAGCGGTATTCTAAAAGGATTGCTGTTCGGTGGGATCATTTGGTTCTTCCGCGTGTTCATGAGCACCATGAGCCAGATGATGATGTACAAGGTCCCGGCTCCGGTATTGATCTATACCACACTGACCGGTTTGGCGGAAATGCTCATCATCGGACTGGTTTACGGCGCCTTCCTTAAACCGTTGAACGGCTGATCTGTTTAAAAAATAAGGACATCCCTTTTGGCTTGCATGTTTCATATATTATACTTATATTTTGTCATAACTTATATATTATCATGAAACGCACTTGACGAGAAGCATTAAATTTCACGATCAGCTCCTGTTAGAGTTTGAGATGAGGATAGCAAGAAGGTATGAGAGCAAATTTGGACACGCTTTTATACCTTTTCCTTATTGGTCAACATTCCTTACAATTACCGTATAAGCCACAACTCGCATACATTTGGAATTTCCATTTAAAACAGTACATGATATGATATTCATACTTGATTTTGATCTTCAAATACTGTAGTCTCGGATGTCACGATCATTCAACAATATGAGATCTTTTATGAAACATTCACTCTCTTTTTTACTGCTTATCTTTATCTTTATCACATTTGCTCCCGCCGAAACCAAGATCATTGCCCATCGCGGTTTTTCAGCCAAAGCACCCGAAAAC
>CAZSGO010000130.1:0-5421 GCA_964606395.1 uncultured bacterium | reverse complement strand
CCACAAAACCGGGTGAACCGTTTTTTGATGCAACGGATCTTGACGAAGCCGATCAGATCGGTTTGACAAGTTTTGATGCTTTTCAATACGGTGCCAGCGGTATTCGTTACGATAAAGCCATATGGAATAAAATGAAACCGGAAGTTCCTTTGACTGATGATAATACGGAGATCACCCAGCGTTCTGATAATATCTTTCTTTACGGTACGGGTTATTTTCCTTTAAAAGCAGGGGATTCTCAACGTTTTTCAATCGCCTTACTAATGGGTGTTGATCAACGAGATCTATATGAAACGGCAAGTACGGTTCAAACCATTTATGATAATGGCTACCAATTTGCAGTAGCTCCTTATAAACCAAAACTTACGGTCGTACCGGGCGACGGACGGGTTTCATTGTATTGGGACGACAACGCCGAATACTCCTATGATCCTTTATTCGGGTATGACTTTGAAGGCTATGCTATCTATCGTTCAACCGATCCCGGGTTTAATGAATGTTTAACGATAACAAATGCTTTTGGTGTGCCCACCTTGCATAAACCCATTGCAAAATTTGATAAAAATGACGGTATAACCGGTCCGGCAATGGTCGGCAATGGCGGCGTTCACTATGACCTTGGTACCGATAACGGTCTTGTTCATGAATATGTCGATACCGGACTTGTCAATGGCGTTACCTATTACTATGCCGTATGTTCATATGATATTGGCGATACCAGCGGAGTACATAATTTGACTCCAACGGAATGTACAAAGATCATTGACCAGAATCCTTATACTCAAGCGATCACGCTTGATGACAATACAGGGGTTGCCACTCCTCAAAGACCATCACCGGGTATTCAAAGACCGACATTATTCAATGGAACGATCGATCGTTCAAAATGTAAATCCGGTACCGGCGATATTGAAATTAAATTTGTAGATATGGCTTCCGTAAAGAGCGGAATGGAATATGAACTGACATTTGAAAATACCGGTTCGGCCGGAAGCATTGAAATGTCTGTAACCGATCTAACGACTCTTTACCACGATACATTGGAAGTGATCTCAACTTTATGGATACAGATGAATAAGTCAAAGGTATCCAATGTAAAGGTTTATGATGATCTTGGAAACAGGATCCCTTCATCGCTTTACAGTGTAGATCATGGTATTGGACGCATTCAATTTGACAGCAGTTTGTTGGATGAAACGGTTTATTTGACCTTTAATTATAAACCGATATATCGAAGTGCATATTTGAATAATGAAGATGCCATGCAGGTATTCGACGGTATGAAATTAACTGTTAAAGATGATATACTTGCGCGTGATATCCAACGAAGCGGTTGGATGAACAGCATTACTACGCTTACACCAAGTGTTACGCGAGAATCAGATGAGATCTACGATCATGATTATCAATTGGTGTGGAACGAAAGTTATCTTACCGAAAATACGGCATTCAATCAGCATGCACCTTTTAAGATCTACGATCTAACGGACGATACAACTGTAGCGCCTATCTACATATCTCCTCATGCAGGCGGAAACTATACCTTGGCCTCTGATATCTTTATTCTGAGTGAGCCAACGGCATCACCCGACTATATGGTCTGGCGTTTATGGTTTAATTATCCGACCAGCGGAGATACGATCATGCCTCAGGATGGCGATGTATACAAATTGACCTTATCTCGTCCCTTTAATGCCCAGGATACTATCAGCTTTGCAACGGCAGAAGCCACTTATGATCCAACGGCATTAACAAATCCTCTGGATGCCATAACGGTTGTTCCAAATCCTTATTGCGCACAAGCAATCTGGGAACCCTCCAGCGGCTATGTTTCAGGTCGAGGTGAACGTAGAGTTTACTTTACAAATCTTCCCCCCATATGCACGATCAAGATCTATACGATCAGTGGTGAACATGTAAAAACGATAGAACATAATTCGGGTGGAAATATCAACCAGGCAATGTTTGACGGTTCTGAGATCTACAATCTCCTGAATAAAGATAATTCCGATATTGCTTATGGAGTTTACTTGTGGCAGGTGGATGCAAAGGCATCGGGACTTGGTACAAAAACTGGTAAATTTGCGGTGATAAAATGAGAAAATACTTAATAATTATAATGACATTGACCCTCGTGGTTGGACAATTATCAGCCACGACCAAATCGGGTACATCGGCAGCTCAATTCCTGAAGATCGGTACTCAGGCAAGAACCATGGCAATGGGAGAAGCAACGGTTGCAAATCCTGAAGGGCTATCTGCATTGCAGTGGAATCCTGCAGGATTATCAAAATACGAAACGCAAACAGCATCGTTCTCACAATCAAATTGGCTCGTAGGTACGCAATTCTTCAATGCGGCAGCAGCCCTGAATTTAGGAAGAATGGGAACCATTGGCGCTCAGCTAACCATGCTTGATTATGGCGAAATGCCTGTAAGAACAGAATTGGAACCGGATGGTACCGGTGAATATTTTGTGGCACAGAATTTGAATATGTCCGTTGCTTATGCAAATAACCTAACAGACCGGTTCTCTATTGGTGGTCAGGTTAAATTCATTCAAGAAACCATTTGGCATATGAAAGCATCTACTGTCGCATTTGATGTGGGTGCCTTGTTTACCACACCTTTCAAAGATATTCGTTTGGGAATGTCCATTACGAATTTTGGCGGAACTATGCAACTGTCCGGTCGTGACGTCCGCTTCTATAACGATCCCGCAGAGGATATGTATGGAAACAACGATCAGATCCCTGCAAATTACGAATTGGATGAATGGGCAATTCCATTGACTTTCCGTGTCGGACTGTCCGGTGAGCTTATCGACAAAGGTTATATTAAATGGACATGGGCCGTTGATGCACTACATCCCAGTGACAATACCGAATATGTCAATGTCGGAACGGAACTGGCTTTATGGAAAATGCTGTATCTCCGCACGGGATTCCGTACTCTTTTTATGGATGAACGTAACGGCGGTTTAACGGCAGGTGTCGGAATGAAATATATGCTGACCTCATCAACCGGTATTCAATTTGACTACGCCTTTGTTTCCTATGGTGATCTTGGCTACATTAATATGTTTACCGTAGGGATGGATTTTTAAGCAAGATATAAGAATCAAGGACCAAGTGGGGGCTCGACATTGTCGAGCCTTTTTTTGAGGGTTAAAAATTTTTAAGTGGAAAAATGTATTAAGGGTAGAGACGCGATTAATCGCGTCTCTACCCTTAATAATATTATCATTTTATCTAAATACTACAACCTTTCATACATCTAAAAATATTCTTGAATAAGCTGATTTTTTTTTAAACTTAAGTGCACTATATTTAAACATACCTCATAGGAAAAAAATGAAAATTAGACATTCACTTATTATTGTATTGATCTTAGTGTTGATCTGCGTTCCACTCAGCGCTCAAAATTACCTATTTCAAGATGATCAAAGCGGGTTCCATTTGAAATGTGCCTATTCGGATATGATAGTGGCTTATGAGGAATACAATACTGAGGTTGGCTATACGATAAATGGTCGGTTGACTTTAGGTTTAAACTATAGCCAAATGGATGTTGCATCGCTACATAGAATTCATTTTGCGGGTGCTGGAATAGATTATTTAATAATAAAACAGAAAGAATTCCCTTTGTCTATTTCATTAGGAACATCATATAAATATTCAAAAAATATTTATAATAGTGATGATTGGAATTTTGATGAAACCACGTTAGATACGACAATAATTCATGAAGTAAATTTAAAAATGGGTATATATCGGAAATTTGATATAAATACCAAATTTTCAATTATTCCTTCTTTATCATTAACAGGTGTTAAAAGATATTTCAAGAGTTCAGCAATTATAACGCCCAATACTCCATTGGGAATACTTTCTTTACAGACTGATCTTGTGTTTCGTTCACTTGATGTTTTTGGCGGTGTTGATTTTAATATATTCAATGAAGCAATCCATTATTGGAACTATCGTATTGGTATCGGAATATTTCTAAAGCATAAAAACTGATCTACATTATCCTATTGGCTTCATTGTTCTTCTGTCGCTCCTACGGAGCTTGTTTCTATATTGATCAAAATAACTACCAAGATTCCGTCCCTACGGGACTCATCAACCATCAACAATTCATAATTACTATTTCATGAATAGATCTCTCCACTACGTTCGCCAGAAGGCGAACTTCGGTCGAGATGTACTGTATTAAAAATCAAGCCATTTTATATTTCAAAGAGTAATATGGTTCCCATTCGCGATCATACTTTACGATAGCAAATAGTTGTCTGAGCAGTTTACATGATACCGCTATAAGCGCCTGCTTTTTTGCTTTACCTCGAGCAAGTAATCTTTCGTAATATTCTTTATACTCAGGATTGCATCTCACTAAACTTAAGGAGCACATATACAGAGTTTTCCGTATTAAACTGTGACCTCGTTTGCTGATGCTCGATCCTTTGTTTACACTTTTTCCAGATTGCCGGGGATGGGGATTAATACCCGCATAAGAGATAACGCATTTAGAGTTTTCAAAATTTTCAAAACTCCCATAATAAGCTAATATCGTTGATGAGGTCTTTTTACCAACTCCGTTTATACTGGTTATTTTTGCATTTTCTTTCGGGTAATATTTATCGATATGATCATCAAGCTCATCGGTCAGTTTTTCTATTTGTTCATCTATTGTTTCGATAACCGATGTGATACTTTTGCGTAAGGCCGGAGCAATTCCCAAGCCGTAATCATAAGCCTCCAGACGGTTACTCATTTGTGTTTTGCTTTGATAAAGGTCTTCCAAGCCTTTAAGTATCTGCATTAACTGGTTTCGCTCTTTACTTGCCGGTGTAAATAACGGCGGCTGTTGTTCATAGCCAAACTCTGCGATTAATTTCGCATCCGCACGATCTGTTTTGGCGCGCCGCATTTTCATTTCACCATAACGCTTGATGATCAAAGGATTGACGATGCTTACTTTGTAACCTCGTTCTGTGGCTGCCATGGCTAATCGCAAGTGGTATATTCCGGTAGATTCCATTACCAAACGTGTTTGTTCCGAATCATAATGTTTTGCAAATTGAAGAAGTGCTTTCGCGGTGTTTTTGAGCGTTTTACAGTAGTGATCCGACCCATTATAGACGGATAGATCCACTGTATCCTTTGATACATCCATGCCGATCACCTGGTGTACCATTGTTAACTCCTTTACTTCTTGTCAGATCAACAAGCTTGTCTATCATTGTGACTTATCCAGGCTCTTTTTCGCCTAATGTACTGTCCAGACTTTCAGAAGGCGGGCTTAACATCTCGAACGGGGTGGTCCCCAATGACACTTAAAGCTTTATCGCCTTCGCTTATGTGATCTTATTGCTTTAGTTTAATGTATTCTGCGACTTTGCGCAATATACAATGACAC
>CAZSGO010000129.1:0-5426 GCA_964606395.1 uncultured bacterium | reverse complement strand
ATCCCACAATCTCCATTAAATTGTTTTTTTATCCCCGCAAACATTGTATTTTTGTTTGATGGCAAATTAATGAAGGCATCTTCAGGTAATACGGAAATGGCAATACTTCGCGCTGAAAAATTGGTTAAGGTTTACGGACGCCGCCGGGTGGTGAATGATATTGATATTGAGGCAAAAACCGGAGAGATCGTAGGACTTCTCGGCCCGAACGGAGCCGGAAAAACCACAACATTCTACATGATCACCGGAATGATCCGTCCCAATCAAGGAAAGATCTTTCTTGAAGACGAAGATATTACCGGCATGCCAATGTACAAACGTGCCCAAAAGGGTATCGGTTACCTGGCTCAGGAAGCATCGGTCTTTCGCAAACTGTCGGTAGAAGACAATCTGCGGCTGGTGCTTGAAATGTATGTAAAAGACAAAAAAGAAATTCGAAATAAAATAGATTCCCTGATCGATGAATTTAAATTGGAGCATGTGCGTAAGAATAAGGGTTTCGCGCTCAGCGGTGGTGAACGTCGCAGAACCGAGATCGCCCGAGCTCTTGCGACCGACCCGCAATTTATTTTACTGGACGAACCCTTCGCAGGCATCGATCCAATTGCTGTGGAAGATATTCAGGAAATGGTAGTGAAATTAAAAGATAGAGGAATAGGTGTGATCATTACAGATCACAATGTTCATGAAACACTTTCCATTACCGATCACTCCTATCTGCTTTATCAGGGAAATATCCTGATCGCAGGCAGCGCGGAATTTCTTGCCAACGATCCGGAGGCACGGCGACTCTATCTTGGAGCAAAGTTCAAGCTAGACCGTTAGACGGACTCATGAAACAGAAATTAACACAACAGCAAATACAGAAACTCGCCCCTCTGCAGCTAATGCTGGCGCGACTTTCTCAATTATCCCAGACCGATCTGGAACGAGCGGTTCTTGAAGAAATTGAAAAAAATCCCCTGCTTGAAATAAATGACGAGCCGCTGACGGATACACCTCAGGCAGAGCAAGATATGATCTGGCACGGCGATAACGTTCCGATTTCCCGCCCCACGCCAGATGGTTTGGATGCACTCGATATCTCGCAAGCCGAGGAATTGGATTATTTTGACCGTTTATTGATACAAGCCAAAGAATCGGGGCTTAACGATGAAGAGATCATGATCGCCGAAGAGATCATCGGTTCGCTTGATGAAGATGGTTTCCTGTCGGGGACGCCAATTGAAAATATTGCTTATAAACTATCTGTCGATATAGAAACGGCCGAACATGTTTTAAGACAGATCCAGGAACTCGGACCGGCCGGCATTGCCGCCCGGGATCTGCAAGAATGTATGATACTTCAGCTGAAAGCGATCCATGAAGAACCCTTTGTGATCGAGATCATTGAAAAATGTTATGATGCCTATATGGATGGCGAGATCAATGAGGTATGCGAAGAGCTGAACCTAAGTGACGACGACATAAAATATGCAGAAGAACAAATTTCCAAATTGAATCCCAAACCCGCTGCAGGTCATGGGGAATTCATGAAAAAGACCATTATTCCCGATGTGCTTCTGCGCGAGAAAAACGGGAAATTTTATGTGGCACTTAATGAGACAGGCACGCCCGGTGTTCGCTTGTCTGAAACATATTTAACAATGCTGAAGCGCTCAGATCTAAAAAAAGATGCAAAACGATATTTGACAAATAATAAACAAGCTGCTGAATGGTTCATGCAAGCTATCGAGCAGCGTAAGCAGTCCATTATTGCCATTGCGCAATCGATCGTCCACCGTCAACGGGATATGCTGACCGGAAAAAGGGAACATCCTCTTCCAATGGTCATGAAAGATGTGGCGGAAGATACGGGATTGGATATTTCCACCGTATCGCGGGTGGTGAATGGCAAATACATGCAAACACCTTTGGGCATGTACGAGTTGCGCTATTTTTTCAGCGAAAAAGCCGGACGTAGCGATGGACATGATGTTTCTACGCGCGACCTGGAACAGGACTTGATCAAGATCATTGAAAATGAAGATAAAAGGAAACCGCTAAGCGATGAATCTCTACAGCTCGCTTTGACGGAAATGGGATATAACATTGCACGCCGCACAGTTGCGAAGTATCGGGAAAAAGCGGGGATACCCGGATCGCGCGAACGGCGTAAAACATAAAAAGGAATAGATATGGAAACGATCTATGGAACCACCATCCTTGGGGTTCACCGGAACGGAAAAGCCGCAATAGCAGGCGACGGTCAGGTGACCATGGGACATACGGTCATGAAAGCGACAACCGTTAAAGTAAGAAAATTGTATGATAATAAAGTATTGGCGGGATTTGCCGGTGCAACCGCCGATGCATTTTCTCTTTTTGAAAAATTCGAGAATAAGATCAAAGAATACAAAGGCGATCTGACCCGCGCGGCCGTTGAAATGACCAAAGAGTGGCGGCGGGATAAGTATTTGCAGAAACTTGAAGCTCTGCTGATCGTGATGGATAATGAAAAAGGCTATATTTTAAGTGGTAGCGGAGATGTTATCGATTCGGATGACGATCTTTATGCCATTGGCTCAGGCGGTTCATACGCGCTGGCGGCGGCACGGGGTTTGATGGCAAACACCGAACTGAGCGCTGCGGAGATCGCCAGAAAAAGTTTGGAAATAGCCGGATCCATATGTATTTACACAAATGACCACATTACTGTTTTGGAGTTAGATAAATGAGATCAATGACACCTAGAGAGATCGTAGAAGAGCTCGATCGTTTTGTGATCGGGCAGGATAAAGCAAAGCGCTCAGTTGCGATTGCGCTTCGCAATCGCTGGCGCCGCCAGCAGGCCGATGAAACTATCCGTAACGAAATATCACCCAATAATATTATTATGATAGGCCCGACCGGCGTAGGAAAGACCGAGATCGCCCGCCGCCTGGCCACTCTGGCACAATCTCCATTTATTAAAGTGGAAGCCACCAAATTCACCGAGGTCGGCTATGTCGGTCGCGATGTGGAATCCATTGTTCGCGACCTGACCTACATGGCCGTGGATATGGTTGAAAAAGAACATGAAGATCTTGTCAAACAGCGCGCAGAAGAACTTGCCGATGTCCGTATCATGGATCTTCTTTTTCCCGTGGAGAAAAAAGAAGCCATGGATCCCGAAGAAGTACAGAGAATTGATAAGACGCGTGATCGCCTTCATGATATGTACCGCGAAGGAAAATTCGATGATCGCTATATCGAGATCGATACTCCCGTAAAGAAACCCAATATTGCCGGGATCTCCATTTTAGGTCCATCGGATGGCGGTATGGGCGGCGATATGATGGACAATCCCGGAGATTTTATAAACGAAGCGATGAGCAATTTGCTGGGAAATAAAAAAGGACCGAAAAAGAAAAAAATGAAGGTTCCGGAAGCCAGAAATATCCTGATCGAAGAAGAATCTCAAAAATTGATCGATAAAGCAAAAGTACAAGATGAAGCCATCGACCGTGTTCAGCATCATGGTATTGTTTTTATCGATGAAATTGATAAGATCACCACCAGCAACGAAAATAAAGGCGCTGATGTCAGCCGTCAGGGCGTTCAACGCGATCTGCTCCCGATTGTGGAAGGATCCACCGTAAAAACACGCTACGGCTTTGTTAAGACCGATCATATTCTATTCATTGCATCAGGTGCTTTCCATACCAGCAAACCCTCTGACCTTATTCCGGAATTGCAGGGACGTTTTCCGATCCGCGTTGAATTGGACAGTCTGACCACGGATGATTTCGTCAAGATCCTTACACATCCTCAGAATGCACTTATCAAACAGTATCAGGCATTACTGGGCTCTGAAGAAGTGGAGCTGGTATTCGAAGAAGATGCCATTGTCGAGATCGCCAAGAAAGCAACGGAAGTCAATAACAAGACCGAAAATATCGGAGCTCGTCGTTTGCATACGATCATGACGCAGATCTTGGACGACATTATGTTCAATGCGCCCGATGGTCGAAAAAAGATCGTGATCAACGCACAACACGTAAAAGATTCATTGGATGCCATTGTGACCGATGATGATCTGAGCAGGTATATTTTATAATGATATTAGAAAAGCTAAGATTGAAAATGTGGGTGAATGGGCTACGCAGACGCAAGAAGGTTTTGTCCTTCAATAAGCCGGTCAGCATGCAGGAACAAATGAACAATGCTTCACGCGTATGTATTTGTATGCCGCGTGACCCCGAAAAATTCTACGAAGCCCGTGAATGTCTCCGGAAGATCAAAGGCTCCGATCACTGGATCTTGTTGGTATTGAACCGCGATATGGAATTGCTTGCCGAACATTCGGGTAAAACGGAGGTTTATCCTCATCCATCAAAAACGCCTTTCCCCATTAGGGAAGACAGCGTAAAAAGTATACCCGCAAAGTTCGATGTTGCTATCGACTTGTCGCCCCAACCCTCACCGCTAACGGCTTACATTACCGGAACGCGAGGAAAAAAAATGACCATTGGATTGAAAAGTGGCGTTTTGGATCCATTATATACCGCACTTGTGAATCCGCACGATGATTATAAAACATCGGTGCTAACCATGTTGGGACTTGCGGGATTTGACTTGCGGGATGATGTAATTTAGTAAGACTGTCATCCTGAACTTGTTTCAGGATCGGCTTTTTCCAAGCTTGGAAAGTCATTAAACCGCACATCATCACTTAATCGAAACGCCATCATATCTTTCAGATCTTCCTTATCAAACCAAGGAGCGGAAAGATCCTTTAATTCAGGATTCATTGACCGGACTAAATTCCATTTCCAATCCTTATGCCACCGTTTAAGCTGCTTTTCACGGTCAATAGCATCTTGCATAAAATCATAATGTTCATAATACATCAATTCCTCGAGATTGTATTTTTTGCAAAATGCAGAACCTTTATGAGCTTTATGTTCAAACATCCGTCGTTCAAGATCATTGCTAACACCAATATAGAGTGTGGCTCTCTTTCGGTTTGATAAGATGTATGTATAAGCATCTTTCATGTAGTAATTTACCGGTTGATTTATTAGCATGAAATTCAATTTTACGGGGTGTGATCTGTATCACGGAAATTACACCTTCGAGGAATTGATCCGATCCTGAAACAAGTTCAGGATGACGTGGCGGGGGCGGTAATTGATCCGATCCTGAAACAAGTTCAGGATGACGTGGCGGGGGCGGTAATTGATCCGATCCTGATCCGCCAGCTGGCGGACAGGATGACGTGGTGGGGACGGTAATTGATTCGATCTTGATCCGCCAGCTGGCGGACAGGATGACTAAAAAAAAGTGACAGGTAAAAAAGAGTCACACCATGATGTGACTCTACAAATAATGATCTATTAAACATTAAACTTTAAACCTTAAACCTTAAACTTCTTAACCTCTATTCCGCAGCCTTCTTGATCATT
>CAZSGO010000128.1:0-5433 GCA_964606395.1 uncultured bacterium | reverse complement strand
AGTCTAATTAATTATCCAGCAAGATCGGATCTCCAAATCCCAATTTCTTGAGCGGTTCCAACTGTGTGGCCGCATCACCAACCACAAGATAGATCATCTTGTCGGGATGCAGATATTTGTTAGCTAAAGCTTTATGAGAATCGAGGGTCATATCCATCACGATCTTTTCGTTGTTCTTGACATAATCAACGGGCATGCCGTAATAATCGATCATCCATAGCATGTTAAGAACATTATCCATGGTCTCAAAACGACGTGTGTTTGATTTTAAGATCGCATTTTTGGTAAATTCAAGTTCTTCTTCGCTGATGCCTTCTTTGTAATCTTCCGTTAGATCGCGAATGATCTCAAGCGATTCAAGCGTAGCGTCCGTTACAACCGATGTTGAAACACTGAACGGTCCGGCAACTTTAGTTCCGCTGAAACCTGAACGGGCACCGTAGGTATATCCTTTTTCTTCACGTAGCTTCATATTGATATGTGATCCAAATACGCCGCCCAATTGATAGTTCATCACGTAAGCGGGATAATAATCGGCATCACTGCGTTTCATGGAAATATTACCAACCTTTAAAGCGGATTGTTTTGCACCCGGCATGTCAACGAAATAAACTTTTGATTCCGTGATCGGTTCGGGTAATTCGAACTCCGGTATGGTTACTTCTTTAGCTTCCCATTGTGTTTCAAGGTCAGCTAATGCTTTCTTTACGCGTGAAGGTGAAACGGCTCCGGCAATTTCAAATGATGCAACGGATGGTGAAAAGTTAGCTTTATAAAATGCTTTAAGATCATCGAGCGTAATGCTTTCAACCGATTCTTCGGTTCCTACACTTGGGATACCGTAAATATGATCTTCACCATAGAGAAGTTTATTGAAAGTTTGTGCAGCTACATTATCTGCACTGGCTTTAGAACGTTTAATACCATTGATCAAACGTGTTTTTGCCAGTTCGAATTCTTCTTCATCCCAGCGTGGTTCTAGCAAGATCTCTTCAACCAGATCAATGGTTTTTTCAAAGTTTCTGGCTAAGCAATTAGCTGAAATGCTCATACTTTCTCTTCCGGAACGGACTTGGATCGAAGCGCCGAGGAAATCGATCTCTTCTTCCAATTCCATGGGTGTTTTATTTTTTGTGCCTTCATTCATTAGACTGGCAACAAGATTGGCAACACCGGGTTTCTCGATTGAATCCAATAAATGACCGCCACGAATGATCAATTCATAAGAGACCAATGGTAATTCATCATGTAAGACACCATAGACCTTGATACCGTTTGAAAGTTCGCTTTTCCAAACATCAGGTAATTTGATCTCCGGCATAGGGCCTTTTTCAGGCTCAACTGTACGATCGATCTTTGAAGGTGTTTTAATGATCTCTTCATCGGTTTCGGCAATTTGTTCAACACGTCCAAGATCTTCAACACTTTCCTCAACGATGGGTGCTTTTACAGATCCTGCTGCAGCCATGTCAACTTGTCCTTTGGGAACAAAGCTGGTGGCCACATAATTTTTGCCTTTGATATACTTATCGTACACCCGCAAAATATCATCTTTTGTAACAGCTTTTAAATTTGCAAGGTCTTGAGTAAGATAGCCGGGATCACCTGTAAACACATTGTTCATAGCAAGACTGAAGGCTTTGTCTTCAAGACTTTTTATACCATTATAAAAACCGGTTTCAAGCTGAGCTTTTACGCGCTCAACATCTCTGTCGGTAAATCCTTCATCTTCGAATTTCTTAAATGCTTCAAACACTGCATTTTCAACATCCGTAAGATTAACACCTTGATTTGCGGTAACATTAACATAAAATTCACCGGCCAATTCTTTATGATAGGTATAAGCACTGGCGCGCGAGGTATAATTCTTTTCTTTTACAAGAACTTTATAAAGAGGGGCTTTCTTGCCGTCAGATAATAGACTTGAGAGATATTGTAACGCATATGCATCTTTATTACCTTCCTCTATCGAGGGCCAAACCATGGTCAGCATAGATGCTCTGGCAAAATTATCTTCATGATATAATTTTTTAGTTTCATTCAATGTTACTGGCATGGGCTTTAGGGGCTTGGGGTCGCCGTGAGCTTTTAATTCACCAAAATATTTTTCAATAAGAGGTTTAAGCTCTTCGGGATCAATATCTCCCGCGATTACCAGCGTAGCATTATTGGGACCGTAAAATTCATTATAAAATGCCTTTACATCTGGAACGGTTGCATTATTAATATCTTCCACTACACCGATGGTCTGCCAATTATAGGGATGGCCTTCAGGGTAAATGGCTTTACCGATCACATAGGCACGATGTCCATAAGCATTATTGTCAACACGTTGGCGTTTTTCATTTGAAACAACATTTTGCTGATTTGTAAAGGCAGAGGGAGTTACGGTATTGATCATATAACCCATACGATCCGATTCCATCCATAGCACCATTTCCAAGGCATTTTTCGGAACAACTTCATAGTAAACCGTACCATCGGTCCAGGTACCGCCGTTCAGCGTACCGCCGGCATTTTGAATTTTGTTAAAAAATTGGTCTTGACCAATATTTTCCGATTCTTGAAAGAGCATATGTTCAAAAAGGTGAGCAAATCCGGTTTTTCCCGGTGTTTCTCTATTTGAACCTACATGATATTGAATCGCGACAGCAGTGATAGGATCACTGTCATCAACGTGAAGAACGACATCTAGACCATTCTCCAATTCGTATTTTTCGTAGGAAATGGAAAGATCATTCTTATCACATCCGACGAAGAGCAAAAGTACGCTCATCACGATTGGAAGTATCCACTTTTTCATTTTTTAACTCCTTTATTTACTGTTTCCTGATAGGTTGAATAATATCAGAAGGAAAGACGTAGCAATGTTACGTCTCTACAATAATACGTTTATTTTTCTAAAAAATAAACAATTGTATCACCCATTTTTTTCATTTTTGTTGCTTCCCAGTCCCCTGATCCAAAATTCCCCCTGCTGCCGTACTCAAGTACTAAAAATCCATTAGGATTAAGATGTTCCCGGCATTGGTTAAAAAAATCTTCCTTTAATTCGAGTTCATAGGGTGGATCAGCCAGAATGATGTCATATTTATTCCTGTCCCGCTCAAAATATTTCGAAACAGTTTGCTTTATACATCTCCACGTATCTTCGGGAGCTTTAATTCTTACGAGATTAGAACGACTTAATTGAATAGAACGGGAATTATTGTCAACAAAAGTGACATGTGCGGCATGATGTGACAAGGCCTCAATTCCTAACGCCCCGGTTCCACAAAATAGATCTATGACACGACGTCCTTCAAGATTCTGAAGGACGTTGAATATATATTCTTTTACTTTACCTGTCGTTGGACGAATGGCATGTTTGGGATTATCAATATACAAACCGCCATATTGACCGCTGATAATTCTAGACATTATTCTCTTTCATAGTACACCAATAAAAGCTCAAGCTGATTGGATTGATCTCCAATAACATAGGTTGATGTTATATCTCTCACAGAAAAAGCGGCAGGGATTGCTTGTAACTCTTGTAAGAACACCATCATTGCGGAGCGGCTTCCATTCACTTTGACTTTAATATCATGCTGGATTATTCCGGCTTCCATGGGCTTTGATCCCTGGATGGTTTCAGATACCATCACATCGGCACTGTTTGCGGCTATGGTCAAATAATCATCAAACCATTCCACATCAAGATCCCATATCCTTTCGGGACGATCTTCCTTTCTTAATGCGGGTAGATCGCTGACCAATTGAACCCGGGTTTCCTCTCCTACTTTCTCTTCATCTCCGGAAAGCAAGGACGTAAACATATCGTGTTGTTCAATAATGTTTGAATAGGAACGGATCAACATAGGGAAACGTGATTTAACCGATATACTCAGTTTATCTTCAGAGATCGTTAATTCATCCAGTGTCATGCCACCGGGGATTTTTGACCAGACAAACTCGGCTGCCATCAAATTACGACGTGACAAGGCAATTTCGTCACGTATTTTATCATAGATCTGTGGGCTTTT
The DNA here is from genome assembly GCA_964606395.1 of uncultured bacterium. Classification (GTDB taxonomy): domain Bacteria; phylum Fidelibacterota; class Fidelibacteria; order Fidelibacterales; family Fidelibacteraceae; genus M50B103. The sequence goes on along the minus strand of CAZSGO010000128.1, from coordinate 1,408 downwards.
AAGTATTTTTTCTTCGGTAGATTCTTTAATAATTTCTTTTTCAATAGGTTTTTTCACTTCAATGATCTGCTGAGGAGCGTCTTCTTTTACGTCTGTAGCTTCATCATTTACAAGCTTTTTCGTCTGTTCGGGTAGAACAGGGTTTTCAACATAAACAACTTTCTGGTCGTTACGATGGATCCAGGAAGTTTGTATCCTATCAATGGTCCTGTTCCAAACTTTAGCTACATTTCCACCGAAATCACTGAAGAAATCCAAGGTCCTATCGGGTTTGATCACAAAGACAGTTGCAACACCGACAATGATAAAGATCAACAAAAAAAGCCAGAAATGGAATTTTCGCGGTTTTTTATATTCTTCGGTTGGTGCTGTGGGTTGCTGAAAATAAAAGTCATCATTCCCGCCTGAGAATGTATCATCAAAACGAAGCACTTCTTTATCTTTGTTCTGATGAGGGACTTTTGTCATTTGATCTTCTCGTAGCAAATTAATCTTCATTTCCTTACCTCCTTAAATCAATGCACCTAAAGCTGATGAAAAAACGGTATCAAAGTGTTTATCGTAGGCCGAAGATGGTTTCTGATAGCTGGTATTGACATTCATCGGATTTAGAATCACGATATCAGGCTGAGCGTCAACAAGATCGTTCATATCCTTAATACACTCACTTTCTCCCGTAAGAAAGATCCTATACTTATCAAGTTCATCGGCATTCTTATGTACTACTGCTTCGCAAAGTCCGCTTGGGATCTTCCCGTTCCGAGCAATATACAGTAAATGATCATTGATATAAGAAAACCGCGCATAACCTAAAACATTATCATTTCGAACCGAAACAAGTTCATATTCGTTTTTCTGCAACCCGATCACGATATATTCAGTATCCTTGGATGCCTTCTTTGCAAGTTCGGTAGCATTAAAAATATTAATGCCGATTCCTATCAGGCGACATTGATGATCTTCACAAATGGAACTGAAAAGCTCAAGGATCATCTTCGGATAATATACCGATGTCAATAGTGCAAGTCCGTTTTCTTTATAGACAACTTTAACCTGACAATCGCTTTGAGATATTAATTCGTGACCGAACTTTAATTCAGTCAACCAAACATCCTTATCGACGATCATTTTAACGTTTTCTTTAGGTACGTCGTCATATAATGCTATATATGCAAGATCAGCCGGAAAAGAGAAGAAAACATCCTGCGCTTGAATTTTTAATTTATCCAGGATCTCTCCCAGCATGTCGCTAAGAAGATCCTTAGCATTATGCTGATATAAAAAGTTCCTGTCAAAAGAAAAATCGGGCGGGAACAAACCAAGTTGTTCGATATTTTTCTTTCCCTTTTGCGCCTCGCTCAAATATACAAATACAGACTCATCGTGATGTAACGCGAGAGTTAACATA
>CAZSGO010000127.1:0-5447 GCA_964606395.1 uncultured bacterium | reverse complement strand
GAAAATGATCGACTTTAGATTGTCGGTTGATCATCCAAATGATCTTTATTGAAACCAGCAAAACACCAATTTCAATTGAGAATAACGGAGGAAGAGGAATGTTATCCCAATGAAGAAAATGTCGTGCAATATCAAATGAAAGCAATAGAACGATCAATACAATAAAAACCCAGTTCACGACCTTATCTCTTTTAACATCGCTAGAACCGCCGATCTGGCCCATCAATTGCTTAATGCGTTCTCGTTCGTCTTGATAAGCTTTCAGCTGAGCTTCAAGTTCCTCAACATTGTGGGTATCCATGTCCATATGATCATCCTTGTTTGCTATTGTAATGTAATCAATAAATTTGAAATATGAAATTTATTTATCCGACATTGCCATAAGTCAATACCAGACTAGCTATTATGTCATATTTATTTTTAAATATTTGTCTTTTCTCGGTTCTTTTCTTCTGTACGATTGCGCAAATAAAGGGCCACATCAACTGCGACCATAATAAAATTCAATCCATAAAGATAGATCACAAGATCATAATGAAAATATATTTTATGCAACATGCCGGCTACATAACCGCATAAAACTATTATCATGAATAAAAGACTCTTTCCTTTTGTAGATCTTGATACCGCCGAACGGTAGATAGAGAACGGCCAGGCCGCTCCAAAACAAATCAGCATAATAATTTCAAAATGACTCATTAGTCTCCATGGTAGTACAGATCTTTAATAGGTGTTTCATCCACCCAAAGACCTTGGTTAATTTTCACCCAACCCGTTAAGCCCAATTCTGATCGCACTAAGTAATATGCATATTTATCTTTGAATTCCGCAATAAGAACTGAAACTTTATCACCCTTGCCAACATGATCTATCACTTTATTTAAACGTTTCGAAAAATATATATCAAAATCTTGTGTTGCTTCACTTTGCAGATCAACTGCATAAAACGGTTGCCTTAATTCTTTGATCTTGCCATTGTTTATTTGAAATTTTCTGCTCCGTGTGAACATTTCATTCATTGATCCCCGGGCAACAATAATGCCTCCACCCAAAAAGTCCAAATGATCCGTATGCAATATAAATGCAGGTGTTACGAACTCACCCTCAAGATAAAATTCATAACGGGAATCACCACTCTCTCCAATAGAGAACAATATCGAGTATAGATCACTGTCATGTTCGTTGGGGATATATTCCAGCACCTTAATATATGATGATGTATCTCCCTGAGCATGATAGAAGGGATCTTCATAAGATAATTTCTCGCAACTTGTGTTGAAAACTTTTGCCTCGCCGACATAGCTGACTTTCAGCCACGGATAAGGTTCGATCTCAATTATATTGGTCGCAATAAGCATACTCAAAGACAAAAGACAGATAAGACATATTATTATTGATCTTTTCACTTAAACTCCAGGTTTTCCAAGTAAGGCAAACATGTTTTTTTTGTAGGTTTCAACCCCCGGTTGATCAAAGGGATTAACACCCAGCATATACCCTGATACCGCAACAGCTACTTCAAGGATAACGCATAGTTTAGCCAAATGTTCTTCATCCAGATAATCAAAATGAATGACCATTGTTGGGACTCCGCCTTCTTCGTGAGCATGTTTGGTGCCCTTATATGCTTTTTGATTAACTTCACTTAATTTCTTACCGGCAAGATAGTTTAATTTATCAAGATCAGCCTTATCTGAAGGAATAACGATATCTTTTTGATAATGGTCAACAAGTAAAAACGTTTCAAAGATATTTCGCACACCATCCTGAATCCATTGTCCCATACTGTGCAGGTCTGTCGTAAAATCAACTGAAGCCGGAAAAATCCCTTTTCCCTCTTTTCCTTCACTCTCTCCAAAAAGCTGTTTCCACCATTCGGAAAAATAATGCAAGCGTGGTTCCATTGAAGCCATGATCTCTATAGCCTTCCCGTTACGATAACAGAGATTTCTGCTTGTCACATAGTTTAATGCGGGATTCTGGTCATCATCCGTCAATGCAAATTTAAACCCTGAAACAGCTCCACGGATGATTTGGTCCACATCAGCTCCAGCCGCTAAAATGGGCAATAGTCCAACCGGTGTTAATACGGAAAATCTACCTCCGACATTATCGGGAATAATAAAACTGCGATATCCATTTTGTCTAGCCAATTCACGCAAGGCACCTTTTTTTGCATCTGTTGTCGCAATGATCCGGCGATGTGCATTATCTCCATATTTTTTCTCCGCAAACTCTTTAAGAATACGAAAAGTTACACCCGGCTCAGTTGTTGTTCCGGATTTTGAAATAACATTAATATAAAAATCTTTTTCTTCCAATTCTTGCAACAAGTCATGAAAATCAAGCGGCGATAAGTGATGCCCAATAAATTTCACTCTGTGTTTTTCTCCGTAAAGTGCATGTATAAAAGCTTTACTTCCAAGATAAGAACCACCTATACCGATACAGACAAGAAGATCGCCTGAATCATGTATCTCTTTGGCAACTTCTTTCAAATGATCAAGATGTTCGGGAGTTTGGTCCGGCAGGTCTAGCCAACCCAAAAATTCATTGCCTTTTCCATTTCGGGCTATCAATGTCTTTAAAGCTCGACTTGCTTCATTACGCACCTGATTATAATCTTCTTTATAGCGCTCTTTAATATATTTATCAATGATCTGTATCATAATAGTATTTACTCCGAAAATTGATTTAATACGTCCAGGACCCGGTCAATATCTGCCGATGTATGATCGGCACAAACCTGAAAGCGTATCTCTTCTTCACCTTTGGGAACAACCGGGAAATTCAAGCCCGTAGCCAAAACACCGTTCTCTTTCAAATGTAAAACAATCGCCGCCGTCTTTTTAGTATCACGCACCATAAGCGGAACAACGGGGTGTTCGCCCGGGATTGTTTCGAACCCCAAATCGGTCAATCCATTTCTAAAGCGTGTCGTCATATTCTTAAGATGTTTAAGGCGGTCTTTACCCTCTTCGCTATCGCAGATCTGTATGCTTTTTCTTGCTGCAGCCGATTCCGATACGGTAATGGGATTAGAATAAATATAGGTGGGTGCTGATTCGCGTAAATAATCGATCAATTCGTTGCTTCCGGTCACATAACCCCCATTTACGCCAAAAGCTTTTCCAAGCGTTCCGATCAATACATCTGCCGTTGCTCCGGTTAATTCTTCCGTACCTCTTCCATTAATACCACAAGCACCCACACCATGTGAATCATCCACGATCAGCGTGACACCTTCTTCAAAATCACACTCATAAGCCTCACAGCAAGCCTTGATCTTATCAAGGGGAGCATGATCACCCCTCATACTGAATATTCCGTCTGTGATCACCAGGCAGCGTTTGGCCTTTCCGGCATTTTCTTTAAGTTTCAGCATGAGATCTTCTACATCATTATGGGCATATATAGCTTTAATAGCGGGACGGGACATGCGCATGGCATTGATAATGCAATTATGATTCAATGCATCGGAGATAATAACCGTTTCATTTGTGGTTAAGGACGAAATAACACCCAAGCTGGTTACATAGGCAGAAGAAAATATCATAGCGGCTTCTCTTTTGTGAAAAGCTGCCAGTATGTTTTCAAGATCAATATGCTCTTTATAACTTCCGCTGATAAAACGAACCGCACCCGGCCCGACACCAAAATGTCGAGTTGCATTTTCCTCGGCAGCGATCACATCGGGATGCATACTTAATCCGAGGTAGGAATTGCTGTTCATTTTTATATATTCAAGATCAGAACCTTCCAAAATGTAACGTGGCCCCTTTAAACCCTGAGCTTTTACTACTTTTGTAACGATCTGTTCTTTGCCTTTTGCTCTTCCTGAAGCCAACAGATCTTGAGTGTGTTTTTTCAAAGCCATATTAAGTTTATTCATTATCTATCCTCCTTGCAAAACGTTCGCTAAGAACGGCGATCATATCTTTTGTCATTCTTTCCAATGTAAAATCCGGTTTCCATCCCCAATCTTTTCTCGCGGCTGTATCATCCATAGAATTTGGCCATGAGTCCGCAATTCCCTGTCTTACAGGATCGATCTTATAATCTATTTTAAATTCCGGGATATGTTTTCTGATCTCATCCGCTAAGGTCTTTGGCGAGAAACTCATAGCCGTTACATTGTACGCATTATGAAAATTCAAAGAATCGTGATCAGCCTCCATTAATCTTACGGCAGCTTTCAGGGCATCCGGCATATACATCATATCCAGAAATGTGTCTTCTTTCAAGTATGAGGTATACTTCTTGAATTTTATTGCCTTATGGTAAATATCCACGGCATAATCGGTTGTTCCGCCTCCGGGAGGTACGACATTTGAAATGATCCCGGGGAAACGGACTCCACGAACATCAACTCCATATCTGTCATGATAATAATCACAGAGAAGCTCGCCGGCCACTTTTGTAACTCCATAGATACTATTGGGACGTTGAATGGTTTCTTGTGGTGTATTATCCTTTGGGGTTGTTCTACCAAATGCACCGATCGAGCTGGGAACGAACATTTTAAATTTCAACTCATTGGCAACTCGCAGAACGGAATTCATGGTACCCATATTTATATCCCAGGCCATTTCAGGGTTTTTTTCACAAACGGCAGACAGGATCGCTGCCAGGAAATAGACCTGTTTTACTTTTTCTTTTTGAATAACTTGATAGACTTGGCGGCTATCCATGGCATCCATACGGATAAAAGGACCACCTTCCATAAGATCGTCGTGCAGGGTCGCTCGTATATCGGAAGCAATTACATTTTTTTCGCCATATTCTTTTCTTAAATGGCTCGTTAATTCGGTTCCTATCTGTCCCCCGGCCCCAATAATGAGTATTTTGTCCATATGCAGCTCCTAATCACAATTATATTATAACGAAAGGATTATGTCTTTTTTCTTCTCCGATTTTTGTTGGCCCCATATGTCCGGGATAAACCATCGTATCATCGGGCAGAGCATACAAAACATTTTTTACAGAACGTATTAACGTACCATGATCACCACCGGGAAGATCCGCTCTCCCGATAGATCGGTGAAACAAGGTGTCTCCACTGAAAAGGTTATTATCTATAAGATAACAAACTCCACCCGGAGTATGACCCGGAGTATGATATATTTTTATTGAAAATTCACCAATATTGAACTCAGTTTCATCTGCTATATCAATATCAATTACTGGCGTACCCCAATATTGCATCCCAAAAGTCTTACAAGAAAGTTCTAAATTATCAATGACCCTCTGGTCATGTCGACTCATTATGAAAGGACATGTGTATTTTTTGCATATTTCTGCAGCAGCAATAATATGGTCAATATGACCATGTGTCGCCAGAACGGCTTGAATACTATAATTATTATTATTGATCTCATCAATTAACAGCTTGGGATCATCACCCGGATCAATGATCAATACCTTATCATTCTTAAACAGAAAGTAGG